>JAYUAG010000302.1:0-1750 GCA_043741475.1 Thermoflexaceae bacterium
GGCGACACCTTGGAAGCCAAACTCCGCCGCCGGACGAAGGCTCATGCCTTCGGGCCGGGCCTCTGAATAGACGGCGATCGCGCTTATGCCCGGCCCCAGGGCCGGTACGCTACGGTGAGACGCCGAACCTGACGGATCATTCCGAGTTCGGCGAGGCCGCCGCCGACGGGGCGGTTCCTGGCCGCGCGCCGTGGCACTGGGGCGACCGGGATGGTGAGCCCCGCCCCGGACCTTTCGAGGCTCCTCATGGCGCAGCGCCCGTGAGCGGACCCTGTTCACCAGCGCGTCGTGGTGGGTGCGGTTGCGGGTCGTTGGCCGTCAACCAGTCGATCAGGTCCGCGATGTTGGCGGTCGCGACGGCAATGCAGCTATCGGCCGCGCCGTAGTACATGCGGAGCTGGCCGCTCGCCTCATCGAGGACAGTGCCGCAGGGGAACACGACGTTCGGGACATCGCCGAGTTGTTCATATGGTGCTGACGGACCGAAAACCCACTCATCCCCGCGGTGCAGCACGGTGGTTGGCTGGTCGAGGTCAAGCAAAGCGAGCCCGAGGCGGTAGATCACGCCGCCCGCTGTGTGGCGGACGCGGTGATAGATGACCAGCCAAGCTGAAGGCCACGGCGCAGGCGGACAACGCCGTGGCCCGCTACGCGGCCGAGGACGCGTCCCGCTTCCGTATTTAGTATCACCCGGGTGCGTCGCGGTGCCGCTCTGGCAGCCGCACGGGCGCCAATAGAGTAGCCTCCAAGTGTGAGTGCGGAAGTGCTTCGCACGAAGGACGACAGGTCTATGCCGCGGGTAATGCTGCTGATCCCGAGCGCGAGCTACCGGGCGCCCGACTTCATGGCGGCGGCGGCGCGCCTCGACGTCGAGGTCGTTGTCGGCTCCGACGAACGGCACCCGCTACAGGAGATGCAGCCGGCTCATCACCTCGCACTCAACTTCGCCGAGCCCGACGCCGGCACTGACCAAATTGAGGGGTTCGCTCAGCTGTTCCCGCTCGACGCTATCGTCGCCGTCGACGACGCTGGCACTCGGCTTGCCGCCCGCGCTTCGCGCCGCCTCGAACTTCCCCACAACCCGGTGTCGGCCGTCGAGGCAACGCGGAACAAGCAGTTGTTACGTGAGCGCCTGGCCGCCGCTGCCATCCCATCGCCCCCGTTTCTGACGGTTTCACCGAACAGTGACCCGGTCGACCTCGCCCGGGCCCTCACCTTTCCGGTCGTGGTCAAACCACTTTCGCTGTCGGCGAGCAAGGGAGTCATCCGCGCCGACAACGTCGAGCAGTTGGGCGACGCCCTCGATCGTGTGAAACAGATCCTCGCCGACCCGCGAAACGCGGGAGAATGCGCTGGCGTTGCTGACCGGGTTCTGATCGAAGGGTACATCCCCGGCGTGGAGGTAGCGCTCGAAGGCCTGCTAACCGCCGGGGCGCTTCGCCTCCTTGCGTTGTTCGACAAGCCCGACCCGCTCGAGGGGCCCTTTTTCGAGGAGACGATCTATGTCACGCCTTCGCGGCTCCCGGAGATCGACCAGCAGCGCATCGCCAAGACAACGGAGAAGGCGGCTGTGGCGCTCGGACTGCGCGACGGACCAATTCACGCGGAGTTGCGATTGAACGAGGCGGGCGCCTTCCCCGTCGACATCGCGGCGCGCTCGATTGGAGGCCTCTGCTCCCGCACGCTAACCTTTGGCGCCGGTATGTCGCTTGAAGAGCTGATCCTACGCCACGCGATCGGCGCTGAGGTG
>JAYUAG010000303.1:0-1727 GCA_043741475.1 Thermoflexaceae bacterium
CCCTTCTTCGCCGAGCAGCTCGTTCACGGCGGCGAAATGCAGCGGCTCGCCATCGACGAGGATGCCGTCCATATCAAAGACGACCGCTGCGAAGCGCGACAGGTCAGCCCTCCAGTGCGGCGGCGCCGCCCACGATGTCGAGCAGCTCGTTCGTGATCTGCTCCTGGCGCGCCTTGTTGTAGGTGAGCGTGAGCTCCTTGCCGATCTCGATCGCGTTGTCTGTCGCGTTCTTCATCGCCACCATCTGCGCCGACTGGTAGCTTGCGGAGTTCTGGAGGATGGCCGCGTAGATCTGCATCTCGACGTAACGTGGCAGCAGCCGTTCGAGGACGACCTCGGCCGATGGTTCGAAGATGTACTCCGCCCGGTACGCCTCGGCCGCCTCAGCGCTGTCCATCCGGGGCGGTTCGAGCGGCAGCAGCTGGCGGATCTCCGGCCGCTGGATGGCGGTCGAGACGAACTGCGGGAAGCTCAGGTAGACGCGGTCCACGACGCCTGCGAGGTAGTCCTGGATGATGAGGTTGCTGATCCCGAGGACGTCCGCCTGCGCCGGGTAGTCCCCAAGCTCTGTGAATTCGGCCACGACGTGCGTGTGCGCCCGGATGAAGAAGTCGCGCCCCTTCTTGCCGACGGCCACCACCTGCACCGGTTCATGCTGCATCGCGACGAAGGTGCCGGCGGCGCGGTTGAGGTTGGAGTTGAGCGCGCCGCAGAGGCCTTTGTCCGGCGTGATATGGAGCATCGCAATCGTCTTCACCGGCCGGTTCACGAGCAGCGGATGGGCTGCGCTCTCCGCGTCGCCAGCGGCCGCCTCCGTCCCGAGCCCCGCGAGCACCTGCGTCAGCTTTTCCGCATATGGCCGCGCCTGGATGGCGCGGTCCTGCGCGCGGCGCATCTTCGATGCGGCCACGAGCTGGAGGGCGTTGGTGATCTTCGCCGTACTTTTGATACTGGCGATGCGGCGCTTTAACTGGCGGATGGTCGCCATGCTGCGTTACTCCTGTGTGGGGCCCCCGCCGTCGGCGGCCACGGGACACCCGGGTCGATCGCGCCCTAGAAGGGCACCGTCTGCTTGAAGGTGGCGACCACCGACCGGATCTTCTCGCCGAGTTCATCCGACATCACGGGGTTGTCGGAGATGGACTTCAGCAGGTCGGGATGATTGCTCGCCAGGAACTTGCGGATGTTGTCTTCGAAGGCGCGCACTTTGTTCACGGGCACGTCGTCGAGGAGGCCGTTTGAGAGGGCGAAGAGCGAGACAACTTCTTCGGGCATGCTCAGCGGCGCGAACTGGGGCTGCTTCAGGAGCTCCGTCGCGCGCTGGCCGCGTTCGAGCTGGCGGCGCGTGGCCGCGTCAAGGTCGCTCGTCCCGAACTGAGCGAACGCCTGCAGCTCGCGGTACTGCGACATCTCACCCTTGAGCTTGCCCGAAACAGACTTCATCACCTTCGTCTGCGCGGCCGAACCCACGCGGCTCACGGAGAGGCCAACGTTGATCGCCGGCCGGATGCCGGCGTTGAAAAGGTCCGATTCCAGGTAGATCTGGCCGTCCGTGATCGAAATGACGTTCGTCGGGATGTAGGCGGAAACGTCGTTCGCCTGCGTTTCGATGATCGGCAAAGCGCTCAACGACCCGCCCGCTTCGAGGCGCGCCGCCCGTTCCAACAGGCGGCTGTGGAGATAGAACACGTCGCCCGGATAGGCTTCCCGGCCGGGGGGCCGGCGCA
>JAYUAG010000304.1:0-4306 GCA_043741475.1 Thermoflexaceae bacterium
TGCATCGACGATGACCGCGAAGCCGCGGCGAACGTGATGAAGCGTGTCCTCACGGGGTACGTCTCGCTCCCGAACTACCGGAACTACTGGAAGGAAGCCGGCTATCGCGAGGAGATGGAGGCTATCGAGGCAGCCCAGGCGGCGGGCGACCGCGAGCGGGTGACGGCGGTTATGAGCGACCGCTGGCTCGCGGACAACACGCTTTTCGGCAGCAAGAAGGACGTGATGAACGGCCTCGAAGCTTGGTACGCGGCGGGCATGTCGACGCCAATCATCGTCCCCTCATCGACGAAGGGCGGCCAGATGAAGGCGTTCGAAGAGATCTTCGAGGCATTCGCATAGATAGCGCTTCGCTGGCACACGAACTCGAAGTCGCCACGGCGGCCGCTCGGGCCGCCGGGGATGAGGTCGCGCGCATGCGGCGCGAAGGTCTCCGCTTTGGCCATAAGGACGGCTTTGAGCTGGTGAGTGAAGCGGACATCCGGGCGGCGGAAATGCTCCACGAAGCGCTCACGCGCGCGTTCCCGGACGACGGATGGCTGAGCGAAGAGCACGTCGACACCAGCCACCGCCTGGATAAACGGCGCGTCTGGATTGTCGACCCGATCGATGGCACGCGGGAGTTCCTGCAGGGCGTGCCCGAGTACGCAATCTCGGTCGGCCTCGCGATCGAGGGACGACCGGCGCTGGGTGTGGTCTACAACCCCGCATCGGGCGAGATGTTCGCAGGGCACTGTGTCGACGCGAAAGAGCTGGGCCCGTCTCACCTGCCGGCGCGATTCGACGTCCTCATCGGGCGAGGCGAACAGGCCTGGGATGAAGCGCCGCCACTGCCGCCCGGGGCGCGGACGGTGGGCATGGGCAGCGTCGCCTACCGTCTCGCGAAGCTGGCCGCGGGCACGGGCCATGCGGTCACGACCGGCACAGGACGTTCGGAATGGGACGTCGCCGCCGGCGCCGCGCTCTGCCTCGCAGCCGGGCTGCGCGTCACCGACGTGCTCGGCGAGCCGCTGCCGTTCAACCAGCGCGATCCCTACGTCCGCGGATTACTCGTGGCGGCGCCGTCGCTCCACGAACACATCGGTAAGCAATTCCGCCGTCCGTGGTGAAGGCGGACCGGACGCGGGGCACGCGCTGACCCGAAGCTACGACAACCAGGGTGCGGTTCACGGTGTTGCACGGAACCCAGACGGCCGTGCGGCAAGTCCGAACCGCGACGGTCACGGAGCGGGTTGTGTCACACGGCAGGCCGGAGTGTGTGGGATCCCGTCGCCGGGCGTGGTCGCCGCAACCCGCTCGCTCACGCGCGCGGTTCGGAACCCGCGGACCCAGGGCAGCCGCCGAGTGAGGGAGGGACACTCGCGACCCGTGCAAAGTCGTGAAATCCCACCCGACGACCGGATCGCCACGCCAATCTTGGGTACGATGGCAGGCGAGCGGAAAAACGAGGTGGGATCGATGAGTATCCGTATAGGTATGGGTGTGGCTGGCTGGCCGTTTTCCGGGCCGAAGGCCTTCTACCGCTGGGTCGACCTGTGCGAAGGCAGCGCGATCGACTCGATCTGGTTTAGCGAGCGGCTGGTCTCGGCGGCGCCGACGCTGGAACCGATGACAGCGATGGCTGCCCTCGCCGGGCGCACGCAACGGCTGAAGTTCGGCATGAACGCCGTCGTCCTCCCGTATCGCGACCCGCTCGTGCTCGCGAAGGAGTGCGCGACCCTCGACTACCTGAGCGGCGGGCGACTCCTGCCGGCGTTCGGCGTCGGCGGCGATATCGACCCTGGATTCCGGGCCACGGGGCGGGTGCCGGTCGGCCGCGGCCCACAGAGCGATGAGATGCTCGACATTATGTCCGCGCTCTGGGCCGGCGGCCCTGTCAGCTACGAGGGCAAGTATTACCAGTACCATGACGCAACGATCAGCCCGCTCCCCGCTCAACAACCCCTCCCCGTCTGGATTGGCGGCAGCTCGGAGGCGGCCATCCGCCGCACCGCCCGAATCGGCACCGGCTGGCTGGCCGGGCTGCAGTCGCCTGACCAGGTGAAGCCGGTGGTGGCGGCGATTCGCGAGGCGTCGGCCGCGGCCGGCCGCCCGCTCGACCCTGACCATTACGGCGCCGGTTTCGCGTTCCGGTTTGGCGATTGGGACGAACCGGTGACGCAACGCTCGGCGGCGGGGTTGGCCCGTGTACCGGGCGCGCCCGACCCGAAGCGCTACATGGCAGTCGGCAACGCCCAGGCGCTCCTGGACCGGGCGCGCGAGTACGTCGATGCGGGCATTTCCAAGTTCGTCCTGCGGCCCGTTGCCGATGGGGACGACGAGATCATCGCGCAGACGCAGCGCCTGATCGACGAGGTCATCCCGGCCATCCACTCCTGAGCGGCGTCCCTACCTGACGACGGGCCGACCGTCCTCGACCATCACGTTCTCCTGGACGATCACGCTGAACCGCGTCGAGATGTCAAATAGGTTCGGCTCGTCCGCCAGCACGACGCGGATCTCGGGCGAGCGGGCGGACATGTGCATGTCCTCCTCGTTCTCGAACCAGACCTCGGCGAAGCCGTCGTAGGGCATCTCCCGGCCGCTCCCCGAAAGGTCGGGCGCGAGGTTGATCACATAGCGGTGGATCCCCGGCACCTTGAGCGCCAGCGTGGCGTGGGTCGTCGTCCAGTATGTGCCGAAGTCCTCGCGAGACATCCCCGCCCTGCGCTTCGCCCCGAAAATCATCTTGTACATACCGTTGCCTCCTGTCCGCGGCATTCTACGCGCGCGCGGACGTAACGCGGACGAACCAGGGCTCGCCGCCATCGCTGTCCGCCTCGAAGACTCCGCCGGCCGTGAAAACGAGATGGACGTGCGCGGCGCCGGCGATACAGAAGGCGCCGCCGCGGTCCCACGCCGGCACCTTCTCGGCGCTGAAGAGGTCTGCGACCTTGCGCTCGATACCGTGGTAGCGGATGCGGTCGCCGGGCTGGAGGGCACGCCCACGTAGCGCGCCCGTAACGCTCGCCGGCCAGACGCGGCCCAGGGACGCGCCGGCCAACGCATCGAGCTCGGAGGTCTTCAAGTCCACTCGCCAGTCGCCCACGACGGTGACGCCGGGGACGTTGAGCACACGCGGCTCCGCCGCGTGCCATGCCAGGGCAGGCCCGACACGCACCTTGCCGCACGAGACCTCCGCCACGACATCGCCAAAACGCGCCGAGCCGCTGCCCCGCGCGAGCGCGCTGCGCAGATTCGCAATGCGCGTGTGATTCGTCTCGAAGGTCGCCCGCGCGAACGCAGCCTCCCGTTCGAGGACGAGCACGAGCGCTTCGCCCTGGAGCGCGCGCAACGAGGCGATGGCAAAGATCGTCCCGACCGGCCCCCGCACGATCGGGTGTGCAGAGAATGATTCGCGCTCCACCCCGGCGAAGACTTCGCGCGCGTTCCCGCCGAGCCGCACGAGCGCTTCAGACACCGCCGGATTGATCGACGCCAGCGAAGGCAGAACCTCGTGGCGAAGGCGATTTCTCGTGGGCGCGGGGTCGTCGTTCGATGGGTCGCGGCGTGGTGTCAGGCTTGCCGCCGTACAGCACGCCTCCGTCTCGGCACGCGTCGCGAAGAGCATCGGGCGCACGAGCCGGCGCGCGCTTCCGGGCAGGTCCGACGAAGGAAGCATGCCGCGAATACCGCGCACGCCGGAGCCACGGAGGACGCGCATCAACACCGTCTCCGCCTGGTCGTCGCGCGTGTGGCCGGTGGCAACGGCGTCCATGCGCTTCTCGCCAGCGACGAAGCCGAGGAACTGGTAACGCATACGCCGTGCGGTCTCCTCGATGCCCGCGCGATTTCTGCCGGCTGCCTCGCGAACATCGCCTTCGCCGCTGAGGAACGGGATGTCGCGCGCCGCACAGAACTCGCGCACGAAGGCGAGGTCATCGGCGGAGTCCGGCCGCAGCTGGTGGTCGAAGTGGGCGGCAGTCACATCGAAGCTGAAGTCGGGGGCCATCTCCTTCAGACAGAGCAGCGTGGCGAGCGAGTCCGGGCCGCCCGACACCGCCACGAGGAGGCGTTGCACGCCGCGGAAAAGGCCCTCCTGGCGGGCGAAGCGGGCCATGCGGTCAGTTAACGATTGCATTTGCGCTACCGGGGCAAGAGCCGTTCCCACCATGTGCCCGGCTTCTCCGCGGGCGCCGGGAGCGCGGGGCTTTCGATCACAAACGGCACTTCGTTCGGCTTCACGAGGCCCATCTTGCGCGCCTCAATCTCCACAAAGCGGTCCGAAGCGGCATACCGCCGCGCGCCCTCCAGGCGCTCCTTCGTA
>JAYUAG010000305.1:0-1726 GCA_043741475.1 Thermoflexaceae bacterium
TCCCGCAGGCGCGCGCAGCGGTGCCCGGATGCCAGGTGGCGTAGCCAAAAGCGGCGCCGAAGAGCGTGGCCAGCGCGGCCAGCCGAATTATCGCGATGCCCAACCGAAGAACCTCGTGAAACCGGTGAGCGGCATGCGTCCGTCTGGGGTAACGAACTGAAGCTGGGGGACGCCCGCGTTCTCGAAGTCCGCGCCGGACCAGCGTTGGACAGCGAGGAAATCGCCGTTCTTCGAATACGCGAGGGGGACATCGAAACCCGACGCGGTAAGCGAGTTCTGAGTTCTGAGTTCTGAGGTCTGAGCGGTGACTCCGGAGTTCTGAGCGCTGGGCTCTTCACCGACGGTTGGAGCGGCGGAACCGGGCCTCCAGGCGACGCCGAGTTGTTGTCCTGCTGTTGTCAGTGACTGTGCTTGCACGCTCGTTGCACGAGTCCCGTCGAGGGACACCGTGCGGGCACGGTAGGCGAGACCGTTGGTCGTATCGGCCTCGATGAAGGCGATCGCCGAACCGTCCGGGCTGAGCTGCCAGTCGCGCGTAATGTGCGAACTGATGGAGACGGCCGTTGCGCCGCGGACAACGGTCGAGCCACGGGCGTCGATGACGACTGCGGTGAGTTCTCCCGAAGCGCTGAAGCCGACCGCATAGGCGGCGAGGGCGTGATCGAATTCCGCAACCTGGACCACGGGAGACTTGGCCTGGGCGTCGATGCTCAGTAACCGGACCGTCGCCGCTCCGTCGTTGGCAGGCAGGGTGCGGGAGACGACGACCGCGCTCCCATCGGGCGCCCAAAGGGGAGTCTGAAGCAGATCGATATCAACGGCGAGGCGCGTTAGGAGGCCGCTCCGGAGATCGAGTGTGACGAGCGAGGCGAGGGGGCGAGCTGGCGTCCCCGCTTCGGCGATGACGGCGGCGAGGTGCTTGCCATCGGGCGAGACCGAGGCGCGGGCCGCGAAACCGGGGAGGTGCCTGATTGCGCCGACTTCCATGGCTCCTGAAGGATTGCCCGCGGGAACGACGAAGATGCGGTCGACATCGTCTTCCGTGCGCGCGGCGACTCCATAATCACCGGCCGGGGCGCTCGCAAAGGCGGTGCGGGGCGCGGAGTGATGGAAGAACGATGCGCCTATCGCCCCAACGATAGGCAGGACCGCAAGCACCCCCGCGACGATCGTGGTGGCGACGAGGATGTTCGAAATGGATGCCCGCCTCGGGACGGTGCGCACGCTTACCGCCAAGTTTTCCTCCGGATTCGAGTTGGATAGTCAGTCAAGATTCACGACGAAGCCAAGAAAGGAGGCGCCGATTTCGGATGCGAACTCGAAGCGTCCCTGGGCTGTGATGTATTGGAGCGACCGGCTGGAGGATTGGTCACGGCCGTAGACGTTTGCCACCAACCCAGAGCCGTCGGGCGACCACGCCGTTGGAACGAGGTACTCACCGTCCGCACCGGCGGCGAGTTGGACATCGCCGCCCGGCCCACCGAACACCGGGGCTTCGAAACCCGCGCGCCAGGTCGCCCCAAGCTGGTCGCCGACGCCGGAGGCTCCGACGATATTGCGCGTGAGGATTGTGAGCACGCGACCAGACACGGCCCGCGTTGCGCCAGCGCCATAGACCTGGGTAAAGGCGAGTCGAGCGGCATCCGGGCTGAGGCGCCAGTCCTGGGTGCGGCCCGCGCTCAACTGGGCGACGTTCTGGAGTTTGCCGTCGCCCGCTGACCACACG
>JAYUAG010000306.1:0-4302 GCA_043741475.1 Thermoflexaceae bacterium
ACTCTGGATCGAATTCAGCGGCGCGGGCGCATTCCTGTTCGGACCATGGCTTCGCCGGGTCGCCACGAAGAACGTGCGTGACGAGGCGGACGGCCTCAAGGCGCGAGCCGAAAGCCGGAAGTAATCACCGGTATCGCCCGCAAAGTGCCCGCTCCCTATACTGCCGCCATGGATGAGCCAACCCTGATCTGCCCCGATTGCCAGGCGGACTATGAGTTCGTCGACAACTACTGCCGCCACTGCGGCATGTACCTCGGAGCGGTGCGGCCGCAGTCCGCCCTGACCCGGACCGGCGCCGTCATCCAGCGCGAAACGACACCCCTGCCGGTCTACCGCCGGGAGCGTGCCCCACTCCCGGCGCCCGTGAAGCGAGCAGCCACGGCGGTCGCGGTGGGGGCGGCGCTCCAGGTCGGCCTCGGTTTGGCCTCACGCTACCTCGCCGCCCAGGCGGGGCAAAAGGTCGCGCGCGCTGCCCTTGTGCCCGCTCCGCGCGGCCGGGAGCCCCGGGCGCTAGCAGCACGAGAAAGCGGCCTCCCCGCCGATATCGCGGCGGTGAGCGAAACGGTAGTCGTGCGCAGGGTGTGGATTCGCAGGCCGTAGACGGGTGCCGAGTTAGTTCTCGTCTTCGAGGAAATCATCGTCGCGGTCGCGACGAAGGAAGTACATCACGACGCCGGCCAGCGCCGAAAGCGTCGCCAGCACGCTCGCGACCTTCAAGACGACTCTCACAACCCTCCACGCGAGCCACATGATCAGCAGCGCGCCGAGGGCGAGCCCGGCCAGCGCTGCCGGGTGCAAATCGCCGCGAACGGCCGAGTCAGCCCAACCGCGCGCGCGGCCCTGGCTCGTAACACCTTCATCCGTCGCCATGCAGGCGAGTATCGGGGGTTAGCGCCCAGAGGGCCAGATAGGCCGGCCCTGGCGCCGCTCCAGGTCAGCTCGACGGCGGTACCAGCGGCCGGGCGGGCCAGTACTCCCCTTCTCCCGCAACGTCGGCAGAAGGGGTTGGAGGATGAGGGCAGACCGGGGGTCGGCGCGACAATCCCAGAAGTCAAGTTGTATCGGCCCGACCTGGGTTGCCCATCCCCGAAGTCAGAGGCTTCCGCCTCAGCAGCACGATCCCGACGACCAGCGCCCAGAGCGGCAGCGCGGCCATCGGCAGGAACTCGACGCTCAACAGCAGGATGAACGCGGCGGCGAAGCCGAGCCAGACAACCCAGGAGGGCATCTCCCGTGTATGTCGCCAGTGCAACGAGATCGAAGCGATCATCGCGGCGGCCACGATACCGCCGAAAAGGAGCGTGATGGCGAACCCGATCCCCGGGATGTTCCGGGCAGCTACGGCCTCCACGGGAACGATCCCGAACGCCTCGCCACCATGGACGGTCGCGATTGCGGCCCATGCGATGCCGATGACCGCACCGAGCACAGTGGCCAGCGTGCGCGCCAGCCTGACCAGCGCGCCCGACGGTTGGGCCCGGAAGACCGTGGTGACGAACGCCAGGAAGGCGATCACGCCCACCACCTCGGCGTAGGCGGCCGCGATTGTCAGCACCTGGTTCCCGTATCGCTGTAGGAGTCGATCCACTCCTGATCCGGTGCGTCGTTGTCAGGTGAGGACGGTTGGATTGCGAACTCGAGCACAAACGATACAGCAAAGAGAATGGCAGAGATGGCTGCCCAGCGGGTGGTTGTCCTGAGAAGAGGAGTCCTGTGTTTGGATTGACGGAGTATTGCCGTTGGCCGATTGGCGCGCAAGCGGGAGAGTCGCGCGTCACGGTTGTGCTCGCGTCCGTCTCGGGACCGGACCTTCACGGCCGAGCGATACCACCGGGGGCATCACAGCGCAGAGAAACAGCCCGGACGAGCTCGTCTCAGCGTCCTCGAAGGCACGCCTCTCATCGCTGAGCCGGGCCTCACCCGCGAACACACCGGCGCCACCACCATCGACCGCGATGCCGCCGACCGCAATCCTGTTGGGTCGCAACGGCGCCGGCTCGGCCGGGCGCGGGAACGGCTGTGCCCCGCCCGAACCGCCCGGCGCCGTCACCTTGAGCATCGCGGCCACCGACGGCACCCCGTCTCCGTCAACAACGAAGAGCATATAGAACCCCGGCGGGGCTACGTTGGCGTTCGAGGTGAGTTCCACATTGACCCGGCCGCCGCTGACCGTGAAGTCGAGCGGTACGAACCGTCCGCCCATGTTTAGGCTGTGGGTCGTCGAGCCCGTTTCGATGAGCACAACGGACGCCACCCCGTTCGGCTTCGCCACCGAAACAGCAAAGTTCGAACCGAGTGCGACCTCCGAGGGCGCGGACTGGATCACGGGCCGCGGGCCGCGGAACAGGTAGGGCGGCGAGTAAAGCTGCGCGGAGCTGTAGGGGTCGAGGCCGCCGAGCCGGCCCCCGCCTGCCACCAGCACACGCCCATCGGGCAGGAGCGTCGCCGTGGAGTGGTACATCCGCGGCACGGCCATCTCGCCGGCGGACGACCAGCGGCCGCTGTCCGGGTCCCAGATCTCCGCTTCGAGGATAGCGTCGTGGGTGAGCTGGTCGACTTCGCCCGAGCCGCCCGCGGCAAGTACCGTGCCGTCGGGCAAGGCGACCAGGTTCGCCATGTAGCGGCCCTTCGCCATCGCCCCGGTCCGCTCCCAGCGTGGTTGCCTCGCGTTCAGGTCAACGGTCGCAGCCGTGGTCAGCGCCCGTTGACCTTCGTGGATCTCGCCGCCACCCGCGACCAGCAGCTTGCCCGGACGGTAGATCACGGCCGAAGCGTTCGGGGCTGGCGTCGTCCCGAGCCCAGCGTCGCGCCACGTCCGCGCATCGACATCGAGGACACGCGACTGCGCCGTCGACGAAATGAGCGTGAAGACGCGGCCGTCCGGCTGAAGGAAGCTGAGCGGGTACTCCTCTTCGTGCAGGTCGGAGGTGTGCACGCCGCCGAGTTGGGTCCAGCGGCCGGTCGCGGGGTCGTAGACCTCGGGCGTATCGGCCCACGCTTCCCAGCTCGTATTGCCGCTGAGGGCTACGACGCGACCGTCGCCGAGGCGCGTCGCGCTCGGGTACCAGCGCAGGTCGTGCAAGTCCTCGAGCTGCGTCCACGAGTCGTCCCCTGGATCGAAGAGGAAGACCTCGCGCGCGCCCGCCACCCGCAGCGTCGGGTCGTGGCCGCCGACGACGAGCACGCGGCCATCCGCGAGCGTGACGTGGGCCGAACAGAAGAGGCCGCCGCTCGCGGGCGCCTCGCGGAAGCGGCCCGTCGCCGGGTTCCAAACGCGGGCGATGGTCGGGCTCTCCCAGGCATCGAACACCAGCACTTCGCCCGTCCGCAGGAGGACCGTGTGGACAGCCACGAGCGGCCATTCGATTAACGGCCCCCATTGGCCGACGCTCGCCGATGCGCCGGCTTCGACGGATGCCGCTGAGACCGGGACGGCTTCACCGCGGTGGCCATCCGCGGTCAGCGCCGCAGCGAGCACGGCGGCGAGACCAAACCACCGGACGAACAAACGGTTACGCAGCACCGTCCGAGCCTATTGTTCGCCAGGGGCGTACCGGTGGAGGAGCGGTGGCACGCAGGTGAACCGCGGTGTGTTCGGCACGGGATGCGCTCCTGCTGACGGGTTGCCAGCAGTCGGATAGGCTAGCCAGCACCCCACGAACGAGTCATTCACATGTCAACACTGGCCACTCAAGCAGCCGTACGCGATGTGCTCACCCAGCGCGAGGCGGAAGCGCGCGCCGCCCGCATCTCGACCACGAGTTACGTCCTCTCGCTCGACCTCCAGGCCGGGAGCCCCACCTATCGGGGCGAACTCACGATCACCTTCGACGCGACGGGTGAAGGAGATACGTTCCTGGACTTCCGCGGCAAAACAATCGAGCGCTTCGAGGTCAATGGGACTGCTGTTGAGGGAAGGGAGCCGTACCGCCTCGCGCTGCCGGGGGCGCTCCTGCGCGGACACAACACCGTCGTCATCCACTACCTCAACGACTACGACCACGGCGGTGACGGCTTCCACCAGTTCATCGACCCTGAGGACGGCCATGAGTACCTCTACAGCAACTTCGAGCCGTTCGAGGCTCACCGCCTCTTTCCCTGTTTCGACCAGCCCGACATCAAGGCGACCTACTCCCTCGAAGTGACCGCGCCGGCCGAGTGGGAAGTCATCCACAACTCGGCGATCCAGGCGATCGACACGGCGGGAGATCGCAAGCGCCACCGCTTCGAGACGACGAAGCGCTTCAGCACCTACTTGTTTTGTCTCGTGGCAGGCCCATACGCGGCATTCCGCGACCAGCA
>JAYUAG010000307.1:0-9980 GCA_043741475.1 Thermoflexaceae bacterium
AAACTGTTCAGGCGAGTGATCGCAACGCCTAGTCCGCTGCGGCGGAACGGGGGAACCAATCTTCGGGGCGAGTCCGCCCGGACCCCAGGCAAGCGCCCGGGGTGACGGCGGAGCGGCTATCTCCGGTCGCAGCCCGGCAGCTAACCTCGTAGGCGTAGGAAGACCTCCACGAGAGATCTTCCATTATGGCTCTCCGCCGCCCGTCCGGGCAGCCTCACCTTACCACCGTCCCCAGGCCCGTCCCGCAGCTGAGCATCGCCTCGCCGAGCCCCTTCCGCGAGCGGCTCTGGAACATGCTGCCCGTGGCCGCAAGCCTCTTCCTCGCGAGTTCGCTCTTTTGGGCGCCCTTCTTCGCGCCATGGGCGCTGGCCATCGGCATCGTCGCCTTCTTCTTCTACTGGGTCGTGCGCTCCTACGCCGTCGCGGTTGCGCTCTTCGTCGGCCTTCATCGCATCAAGAAGTGGGAAGCGACGAGCTGGGTGGCGAAGTACTGCGAATGGCTCCCCGCACACCCCGAGGCCGAAGCCTGGGACTGGCCACGCCACATGGTCATAATCCCCAACTACAAGGAGAGTGAGGACGGCCTGGCGCGCACCCTCCGATCGCTCGCAGCGCAGGCTAACCGCAAGCAGCTCGTGATCGTCATGGCGATGGAGGAGCGCGAGCAAGGCGCCCACGCGAAGGCCGCTTCGCTCATCCTCCAGTTCCGCGCGAGCTTCGATGAGATGTTCGCCACGTTCCACCCATACGGCCTCCCGCACGAGACGCCGGGCAAGGGGTCGAACGAGGCCTGGGCGGCCCGCGAAGCTTATACCCGCCTGATCGACCGCGGCGGCGAGGATATCCGCCGCTACACGATCACGAGCTGCGACGCCGACGCGGTCTTCCATCCGCGCCACTTCGAAGCGCTCAACTACCTGTTTCTCACCGAAGCGAAGCGCTATCGCACCTTCTGGCAGCCCACGATCTTCAACTCCAACAATATCTGGGACATCCCTGCCCCCCTGCGCATCCCCGACGGCCTCTCTGGTATCAACCGCCTCTCGAACCTGGCGATGCCCGGAAGCGTGCGGTTTCCCACATCCTGCTACTCGCTCAGCTGGTCGATGCTCCACGCCGTCGACTACTGGGATGAAGAGGTCATTCCCGAAGACTGGCACCTCTACATGAAGTGCTCCTACTCGCTCGGCGACGACGTCAACTGCCAGGCGCTTTACCTGCCACTTGGCAACGATTGCGTCCTCACGGATGGCTGGTTCAAGACCCTTCGTGCGCACTACAACCAGAGCGTCCGGCACGCCTGGGGCGCCAGCGACATCCCCTACGCCTGGCGGAGCACCCTCAATCAGGACTCCCCCCTCAGTCTGAAACGGAAGGTGCTGCTCGCGGGCGCGGTCACGAAGGTGCATGCCTTCTGGATGGCGCAGTGGTACATCATCACGCTCGGCTCGCACCTGCCCGTCTTTCTCACCGACACCGCGGGCGCGAGCATGCCGTCCTGGTGGCTCGCACGCCCCTTTCGCATGCCCGGCCCCACCTGGCGCCTCGCCAACATTCTCGACGGCGACCTCGCCCACGGCGTGACCCCCTGGATCTGGCTTTCCGTCGCCAACCTCGCCATCTACTTCTGCCTCTTCCCCTTGCTCGCGATGATCTACGTTGAGTACAAGAGCCGCGGCCCGAGACCCGCCTACGTCTCGCGGCTATCCGCCGCGTTCGGCTTCCTCATGTGGCCGCTGATGGCCGTCATCACCTTCTTCTTCGCGAGCATGCCCGCGCTCCACGCCCAGTTGAAACTCGCGAGTGGCCGCGGCCTCATCTATCGGGTGGCCGAAAAGGGTTCACGGGCGACGCCACCGGTCGCTGTCCCTGAAGCGTTTGCCGAGCCCGTGGGGGCCGCCGGCGGCCAGTAGTTCGTCCACGGCGGCGATCCTTTGCGGTAGAGTTCCTCAGCCCCACCAGAGGAGGAAGGTATGGCCACGATCGCCAGCGCCACCGGCCCCGCTCGAAACCGAAAACCTGGGCTTCACGCTCATGCACGAACGCGTGCTCCGCGCGTCGGCGCGCGCTCACCGCGAGACCGGCGTCCCGATCTGCACCCACACGCACCCCGCTTCGCGTACCGGCCTCGACCAGCAGCGCGTCTTCAAGGAGGAGGGCGCCGACCTGGGCCGCGTCGTCATCGGCCACTCTGACGACTCGGACGACATCGCCTACCTCGAAGAGATCATCCAGAACGGCAGCTTCTGTGGCATGGACCGTATGGGCCTCGAGTCGCCGAGAACCTCGGAGCAACGCGCCGAGATGGTCGCGCGGCTCGTGGAGCGCGGGTACGCGGACCGCATCACCCTCGCCCACGACTCCTGCTGCGTCTTCCACTGGGCGCCGGAGGCGCTGCTGGACCAGGCCGCGCCGAACTGGAACATGACGCACATCACCAACACCATCATCCCGCTCCTGAGAAAGAACGGCGTCAGCGACGCCGCCATCCACCAGATGACCGTCGGCAACCCGCGCCGCCTCTTTGAGATGAACGCGCCGTACTAACGAAGGGGTTCTCCGCTTCACCGTCGCCCCTGGCCTTGACGTGCGAGAAACGCTGAGGCGCGGCTGCTAGCTCCTAGCTTCTAGCTGCTGGATGTCCGTGGTTCTCGGCGCTTGACAGCGGAGCGCCGCGGCCCATCATCGGCGTCAAACGAACAGCCAGCAGCCAACAGCTAATAGCTAACAGCCCACCGGAGGTGGTCATGGCCGATTTCGAATACTCCGTCGATGGCGCGGTTGGCGTCATGCGCTTCAACCGCCCGGAGAAGCTGAACGCGATCACCTACGAGATGCTGGCGCTCGTTGAGGAGGCGGTGAAGAGCGCCGGGAGCGACGACCGCGTCCGCTCGATCGTGATCACCGGGACGGGCCGTGCGTTCAGTGCCGGGACGGACCTCCAGCAACTTCAGAGCCAGCCGCCGACAACGGCGCGGGGCGAGTCATACGCCAGTCGCTACGACGAGGACATGCCCGCCCCCTGGACGCTCGCTGCGGTCAAGAAGCCGGTCATTGGCGCGATCAACGGCGCTGCCGTCGGGCTTGGCGCCGAGTTCACGCTCCAGTGCGACCTTCGTATCGCGGGCGAATCGGCGCGTTTCGGCTGGGTCTTCGTCCACCGTGGCCTCGTGCCCGACACAGGCGCCGGCACGTGGCTCCTGCCGAAGGTGGTGGGACTGCAGAACGCCGCCTATCTGCTCTTCTCGGGAGAGGTGATCTCCGCCCAGAAGGCGAAGGACCTCGGCTACGTGCTCGAAGTGGTGCCCGACGCCGAGCTGATGGACCGGGCCATGGCGCTCGCCGCCCAGGTCGGCCGCGGCGGTCCGCTCGCGACCGGCGAGGTCAAGCGCCTCCTCTACCAGGGCCTCGGCCGTGACTCCATGTCCCACCTCAAGGACAACACCCGGACGCTGAACCGCATGTTCGCCAGCGAAGACTTCAAAGAGGGCGTCCAAGCCTTCGTCCAGCACCGGGACCCTCAATGGAAGGGACGCTGATGACGCCCGAGGAGAAACTCGCCGCGATGGGGCTCGCGTTCGCCACCGGCGGCGGCGCTGCCGGCAATTACGTCGCCGCCGTGCGCACCGGCAACCTCGTCTTCCTCTCTGGACACGGCCCGCGGCGCGCCGACGGTACCCTCAGTGTCGGTCGCGTCGGGAAGGAAGTCTCGGTCGAAATGGCCTACGAAGCGGCGAAGCGTGCCGCCCTCGAATGCCTCCGCAGCCTCAAGGCGGAGATCGGCGAACTGAGCAAGGTGCGCCGCATTGTCAAGCTCCTGGGTATGGTGAACTGCACGGAGGACTTCCTCGACCACCCGAAAGTATTGAACGGTGCGTCCGACCTGCTGGTCGAACTCTTCGGCGAGTCTGGCCGCCATGCCCGGTCGGCCGTAGGCATGCAGGGGCTGCCCTTCGGCATGTCCGTCGAGATAGAGATGGTGGTCGAGGTCGCGCCGCGCCGTTCACCCCGTCGCCAGGTGTAGGCGCTCCAGGTACTCCGCTCGCGAGATCTCGACCGCGCCCATGCGCGCCGTGTGCGGCGTTAACACCTGCACGTCGACGAGGTTGATGCCCTCGTCCGTAGCCCACTGCATCATCGCCACCATCGCAATCTTCGACGCGTCGGTGACGCGGAAGAACATCGACTCCGCCCCGAACATGCGGCCCACCCGCAGGCCGTAGAGTCCCCCGGCGAGGGTCCCGTCGTTCGTCCAGACCTCGAAGCTGTGCGCCCACCCCAGTTCGTGCAGTCGCACATAACCGCGGGCGTAATTTGCGCCGATCCAGGTGCCTTCAGGGCGATCGGCGCATCCCGCCACCACGGCGGCGAAGGCGCGGTCCATCGTTACGTTGAACGTGAGCTGGCGGACCGTCCGCGCCAGTCGTTGCGAGACGTGCAGCCCGCCGACCGGGATGATGGCCCGCGGGCTCGGCGAGAACCAGAGCAGCTCCTCGCGGTCATGAGGCCAGGGAAAGATCCCCCGCCGGTAAGCTTCGACGATCGTACCCGGCTCGAAGTCGCCACCCGCCGCCACAGGGCCATCCTCGGGCGACGACCCTGCGTCCGGGAAGGCGTAACGACACGGAGGGAGCGGCTGCGGCGAGCAGGGCGTATGGAATTCGACCGGGAGACGAGGAGCGGTCACGTGTCGGCAGTATCCCAACTCCCCGGCCAACGACGCAGCGCCTACAGTACATCCATGGCCGCCGCACCCGCCGAACCCGCACGCCGCGTCCTCGACCGGCTGCGCGCGCTCGCCGCGGACCCCGCCCGCCAGGCCGACTACGCCGCCGAGGCGCTACTGAGGACCGCCGACGCGGAGGTCGCGAACGCCGCCGCGAATATCCTCGCCGAGTATCCCCGTCCCTCCGCTCGACCCGAGATCATCGGTCGGATTCAGGAACTGCGGGCCGCCCGGCGGCGTGACCCCGGCGGCGCACTCCGCGCGGCCCTCATCCGCGCGCTGGAACCGATTGCTCGCCACGACGACACTGAACTCCTCGCCGAGATCATCGCAACGGCGGAGGGGTCGCTGCAAGGCCCGGCCGACGGCCCACGCGCCGCGGCGCTGCTGGCCCTCCATCGGCTCGACCCTGTGCGCGCCGCATACCACGCCGTCGACCTGCTCTGGGAGTACGCCAAGCGCGCGAGTGCGGGAAAGATGGGCAGTGAACCAGCCGCTAGCGCGATCCGCGTCCTGGCGGCGAGCGGCCAGACGCTTGCGGTGTATTCCGCCCTGGCGAGCGGCATGGAGGTGCCCACCGATGTCGTCGGCGAGTGCATCCGTGCGCTCGAAGGGGCGCCGCCGCTGGTCGCCGAGCGGCTCTTCGCCCAGTTCACCGGTGGCCGCGACGAGTTCCTGCTCCTGGGTGCCGTCGACCTCGCGATCGCGCACCCCGGCTCGCCCGCGCTCCACGCGCTTCTGGCAGAGTTTCTCGAAACCGCGCCGCCCGACGTTTTCCGTTATGCCGTCTCCGCGATCGTCGCCAGCCGCCGGACGGACCTGCTCGGGCTCATCCTTACCGCCGCCGAAGCCGAAACGAAGCCGCGCCGTCTCACCGTCTACCGCGACGCACTGGCGCTCGCCCGCGGCGATGAGCGCGTCCCGTCCGTGCTTGCGTCGGTCCGCTCCCGCCTCGCCGAGCTCAGGACAGAAGGGTGACCCCCGCCCTGCCCCCAGCTCGTGACCGTGTGTCCGCCGAACGAGGCGGCTCACCCCTGAAGACCATCGCCCACCCCGGCCCTCATCGCCGGGCCCAGCACTTCCACCGCCCGCGCCAGCGCGGCTCCCACCTCGCTCGCCAGCTCACGCGTCAGGCGTTCGAATGGGAAGACCCGGTGCAGCCGTCGCCAGCTGGCCGTCCACTCCTCCAGCTCCCATCCCTCACCCAGCGCCGGCAGCAGCTCACAGGCGCGCTCCGCCAGCATCGCCGCCCAGGCGTCGTTTTTTTCCAGCGGACCCTCAAGGTGGAGACCCAGCTCAACCTGTGACCGCGCCGGCATCGGTTGGAGCTCGAAGTGCACCGCGGGGTCGCCGTAGTGCATCTGCAGGATCGTCCACATCAGCTTCCGCTCCGGCGGCCGCAACTCGGGCGCGACCGCCTTCATCGCCAGCTCTTCGCAGAGGAAGAGGAACTCCCGCGCCTGAAGGCTGCCATCTTTGTTCGCCATTCGCTGCAGTGTACCGGGCGCCGGCACTTCGGAGCCGCCCTTTCCCTTACACTGGCGCCGTGACGCGCCGCACCAAGATCGTGGCAACGCTCGGCCCCGCCTCGGACGACCCTGAGACGATCCGGGCCCTCATCCGCGCCGGGCTTGATGTCGCGCGGCTCAACACCAGCCACGGCACACTCGCCGAACATGTCGCCATGGTGGCGCGCATCCGCGATGCGGCGGCGGCTGAAGAGAAGCACGTCGGCGTCCTCATGGATCTCGCCGGCCCCAAACTCCGCACAGGACCGGTCAACGCTGACCTGCCGATCGTGCTCCACGCCGGGGCGCCGTTCACGCTCGGCCCGCGGCGCATCGCCAGCACCGTCGGGTCCGCGGGCATCGACTACGACGCCCTCTGCGATGACGTCCGCGCTGGCGACCGCGTCCTCATCGACGACGGCGCGATCGAACTCGGCGTCGAATCGGTGGCCCATGGCGTCCTCCGCTGTCGCGTCGTCCTCGGCGGCCAGCTGAAAGCGAACAAGGGCGTCAACTTCCCTTCGTCCCGCCTCACGCTTGGCGCACTCACCGCGCGTGATCGCGAGGCCCTCGCCGCGGGCGTCGAGGCGGGCGTCGACTTCTTCGCCATGAGCTTCGTGGGGGGCGCCGCAGACGTTACCGAAGCGAAGGAGGTACTCGGCTTCCTCGACGCAGACATCCCCGTCATTGCCAAGATCGAACGCCGCGCGGGCGTCGAACACCTCGACGAGATCGCGTCCGTCAGCGACGGCCTCATGGTCGCCCGTGGAGACCTTGGCGTTGAGCTCCCGCCCGAAGACGTCCCCATCCAGCAGCGACGCATCATCGCCGCCGCGGCCCGCGAACGCATCCCCGTCATCACCGCCACCCAGATGCTCGAGTCGATGACCAACTCCCCCCGGCCCACGCGCGCCGAAAGCAGCGACGTCGCCCACGCCGTCTGGGACCTTTCCGACGCCCTCATGCTCAGCGGCGAGACCGCGGCCGGCGCCTATCCCGTCGAGTCGATCATGATGATGGACCGCATCATCCGTAGCGCCGAGAGCATGGCGCCAATGGATGGCGAGCTGCTGACGGCCCCGTGGCACGACGATCACGCCTACGTCGTCGCCCGCGCTGCCCGCTCCATCGCCGATTCCGACGCGAACATGAAGGCGATTGTCTGCTTCACCCGCAGCGGCTATACGGCGCGGCTGCTGAGCAAGATTCACCCCGACGTGCCCGTCCTTGGCGTTTCGCCCACGAGTGGTGTCTGCCGCCGCCTCGCGCTCGCGCGCGGGGTCGTGCCAGTCCTCTCGCCCTTCGTCGATTCGGTCGACGAGATGCTGCGCTCGCTCGATCGGTTCGCCGTTGACAAGGGCCTGTTGGCCGCCGACGACGAGTGCGTCGTCGTCGCCAGTCTGCCCATGCGCGCCACGGGCCGCACGAACTTCCTCAAGCTCCACCGCATCGGTGAAACCGTTGGCTACTGACGCGCACCGCCCGCCCCGCCGCGACTGGTCCTCCGTGGCAGCGGCCGCCGCGCGCGCCTGGCTCCGACCGTTCGCTCCCCCGCTACCGCGCGGCCTCGGCCTGGAACTGCATCCCTGGGACGCCGCGCTCCAGGCTCAGATGGCGGCGTGGGGCGAACACGGCTTCCCCTTTCACGCCTTTGACCTCGCCCACCTCCGCGACCCCGACCGCGCTGGCGAAGTGCTCGAAAAGCGGCTCCAATCCTTCCCGCACCTGCACTTCGTTGCCGTTGAAGACGGCGCCGCCGTCGGCCGCGTGTCCGTCAATCTCGCCGACCCTGCGGGCCTCTACATCTGGTCCGTCCACGTGCCGCCCGAACACGAAGGACGCGGCGTCTGCCGCCGCATGCTGACCATCCTTATGCCGTGGTTGGCCGAACGCTACGCCGGGCGCGACTTCGTCATGACCTCGAACACCTTCGCCACCCGCGCACACCGCGCCTACCTCACCCTCGGCTTCACGATCACCTCCACGCGTTGGCAATACGATTCGGAGATGGCCGCCGCCCTCTGGAAGCTCTCGCCATTGGAGCGCGAACAGATGGCCGCGCACACCCGATTCAGCGCCGGCCTCTGGGAGACGAAGGCCTACGTTTTCAAGCTCCCTTCGGGTTCTTTCCGGGCGACCGGAACCGCGCGGTAGCGTCCATTCCCGCCTGCGCCCTTACGCTTCGACGATGAGGCCGCGCCAGATTACCCAGCCCCTCGTCGCTCCCTGCCTCGCCGAGGCGCTCGGCACGTTCGCGCTCGTGTTCGCCGGGCCGGGCGCTGCGGCCGTCAACGAAGCCTCGGGCGGCGCCGTCGGTGGTGTGGGCGTTGGGCTCTCGTTCGGCCTCGTCGTGATGGCGATGATTTTCACGCTTGGCCACATCTCCGGTTGCCACATCAACCCCGCCGTCACCGTCGCCTTCGCCGTCCTGCGGCGCGTTTCGGTCCGCCGCGCCGCCGCGTTCTTTGCTGCGCAGCTGGCGGGCGCTGTGCTGGCAAGCCTCGCGATCCGTACGATCCTCGGCGACTCCGTGGAAGCTGCCACTACGATCCCGCACATCGGGGGCGCCGACGCTGCCTTTCTCTCCGAGTTCATCCTTACCTTTTTCCTCGTGCTCGTCGTACTGGCCGTAGCCACCGATAGCCGCGCCGAGGGTTCGATGGCGGCGATCGCGATCGGTGGCTACGTGGCCTTCGCCGCCACCGGCTGGGGCCCCGTCGCCGGCGCTTCGATGAACCCCGCACGCTCCTTCGGCCCGGCCCTCGCCGCCAACATTTGGACGGACCACTGGATCTACTGGCTTGCGCCGATCGCCGCCGCGATAGCCGCCGTTGGCGTGTACGAAATCCTCCGCGAACCACGACCCGCCGAGCCCTTGCCGTGACGCGGTGACGCAGCCAGCCCGGAAGCATTCGTGCAGTCTGCGACGCCTGGCGAGACCAACGGCAGGCGGCCTGCCTCAAACGACATCCTTCCAGGTCGCCAGCGCCGTACGAAGCCCCTGCTCGCGTATCACACGGTTGACCGCCCGGACGGCGTTCGATTGATGGGAAAGCGCATCGATGTCGACGCCGAATGCGAGCGACTCGCGGAAGCCCTGGACCTCTTGCGTCTCGTTAATCGCGCGCTTGGCGAGCAGGAGGATCTCGGCCGGTGTCTCCGCCATCCCCATCGCCACTCCGAGCACGTAGCTCTCGAGTTCAGCCGCGGGCACGACCGCGTTCAACATCCCGAACGACAACGCCTCCGGGGCGCTGACTTTGCTGCCGATTCTGTAGAACACTTCTCGCGCCTTCTTCGGTCCGATCAACCACGTCCAGAACGGCAGCACAAAGCCGATACCAACCGGCAGCTGCGGGATGCCGAAGGTTGCGTCGTCCGCCGCTATCGTGAGGTCGCAAATCAGTGCCAGCTGGGTCCCCCCGGCGAGGCAGAAACCATGCACCTGGGCGATCACCGGCTTGCGCAGGTCCCAGACAACGAGCAGGCGACGGAGCGTATCTTCGAGCGACGCGGCATCATGGACGGCGCTCGACCGTCCCGAGGCGTCGAGCGCGATGGCGCCGCCGGAAAGGTCGTAGCCGGCGCAAAACGCCCGCCCCTCCCCTTTCAGGATGATCACGCGCACGTCGGGGTCCGCTTCCGCGGCCTTGAGCCCTGCCACGAGCTCCAGCTGCATCCGCACGTTGAGGGCGTTCAGCTTCTCCGGCCGGTTCAGCGTGATCGTGGCGATCCGCTCCTGGACG
>JAYUAG010000308.1:0-1723 GCA_043741475.1 Thermoflexaceae bacterium
GGGCGTCACGCTGAAGCGTGACCTCGTCTTTTGCGCGGTGCCGGACGAAGAAGCGGGCAGCGACTGGGGGATGAAGTGGCTCTGTGAAAACCGCCCGGACGTCTGTGAGGTCGAGTTCGAGCTGAGCGAAGGCGGCGGCGGCTCCAACCGCTTCGGCCGCAAGGAGACGAAGCTCTTCAGCATCGCCACGAACGAGAAGGACGTTTGCTGGCTGCGCCTCACGTCCGTAGGGACGCCCGGCCACGGCAGCCGCCCACACTACGACAACTCCGCCGTCCACCTGGTGAAAGCGTTGAACCGCCTGGTCGAATGGGATCGCGGCCTCACCTTCACGCCGGAGACGACCGCCTACCTTGAGCGCCTCGCCGAGGCCGGCCTCTTCCCGCACTCGTCCGACACCGCCGCCGTCGAAGAGCGCATCAAGGGTTCGCCCGAGCTGCACGCGATGTTCATGAACACGCTCAACGTCACCATGCTCAACGCGGGCATCAAGGCGAACGTCATCCCCGCGAAGAGCGAAGCCGTGATCGATACCCGCCTCCTCCCCGGTCAATCCAAGGCCGACTGGATAAGACAGGTCTCGGAGCGCATCGCCGACGAACGCGTGGCCGTGTCCCTCGCCGTCAGCGATAACGGCGAGCCCGCGGCCGTCCCCTGGGACACCGAGCTCTTCCGCACGATCGAAGACGTGGTCAAGGGCGCGATGGAGGACGCCGTGATCGTCCCCGGCATGACCATCGGCGGCACCGACAACCGTTTCCTCCGGGCAATGGGCATCCCCGCCTACGGCTTCATCCCCTGCCTCCTCAGCCCCGAGGAGCGGGCCGGCTTCCACGGCAACAACGAGTTCCTGACGGTCGACAACCTCAACATGGGCTGCGAGCTGATGTACGAGATCGTCCGCCGGATGTGTTGCTGACCATGACCGCGTCCGCAACCCGCCGCATCACCGCCTTCCTCGACGGCCCGGACAGTCCCGACATCAGCAACCCGATCCACTCGACCGCCGTCGCCGCCGAGTACGGCTTCCGCGCCGCGCTCGTTGGCGGCGTGACGTTCTACGGCTGGTGTGTACCGCCGGTCCTCGAAATCCTCGGCGACCGCTGGCTCGATGACGGCTGGGCCGACGTCCACTTCCGCCGCCCGGTCTACCCCGGCGACGACCTGCTCATCACCGTCTCGCCGGCCGGGGACCTGACGCTCGCCGCCGCCGGAGATGCCTCAGACCTGCGTCTCACGGGCTCGGTCGGTCCTGGCCGCGGGCCATGGTTCGACGAGCTCACGCTTCCGGAGCGGCGTACGGCTGAACCGCTCCCCGACACGCTCCCGTGGCTCACGCTCGAAACGGCCGCCGTGGGCGAAGACCTTCGCCCCATGACCGTCCCCTACCTCGACGCCGACGCCCGTCTCTACGCTGAAGAGAAACAGCGAGACGTTTCGGAGCTGTGGGTCGGTCGGGCCGCGCGCATCCATCCTGGCTGGATCGCCGCCCGCATGACGCCGCTGCTCAAGCACTCCTACGACTATGGCCCCTCGATCCACGTGCGCTCGCAGGTCCAGCATCTTGCGCCCGCCCGCGCCGGTCAGGTGGTCACCGTCGCCGGGCGGCTGGTCGAAGTCTACGAACGCCGCGGCCACCACCACGCCGTCCTCGACGGGGCAATCATCGCGGAGAGCGGCGAGGAACTCGCCCGACTCCGCCACACCACCATCTTTCGCCCGG
>JAYUAG010000309.1:0-9962 GCA_043741475.1 Thermoflexaceae bacterium
TTCGCCACGCTGCTCGCGTCCGGCGCGCCTGGCCTTGCCTGCGTCTGGTACGGCATCGATGGCGGCGACATCATCGTCTCCACCCCCGCCGGCCGGCGAAAGGACAAGAACGTCCGCGCTGACGAACGCGTCTCTCTGATTGTCGACGCGAGCGACTACTCGATGCCTCCGGGGACCCTCGGCTACCGGGGCGTCGAGGTGCGCGGCGCGGCGATGATCGAAGAGGACGCCGACGGCCAACTCCGCCGCAGCATTGTCCGCCGCTACCTGGACCCGATCCCACCCGAGTTCGAAGCGCGCTTCACCGCCCCCGAGCGCGCGATCATCCGCATCCGGCCATCGAAGGTCCGCACCTGGGACTACGCCAACGGCCGCCGCTGACCCGCGCCGGTCGGTGGCGTCTCTTATCGTGCCTGCTACGTCCCAGTCCCCAGCCCTTCTAACTTTTGGCTTTGCAAAACGCGTCGCGCGGCTTTGCGCTCTCCACGATAGGCAGGTAGCGCACCTCGGGGAGAATCGCGTTCGCCCTGTCCACGCTCGCCGCTTCGATCTTCGCCACAGTGGCCGGCCTCGCCGACTCACCCGCCCGCAGGAGGGCATTGCCGCTCAGCCACGAGTCCGTGCGCCAGTTGGTGAAGACCATCGCGATCGAATCCGCTCCGCGAAGGGCGATCGGCACCGTCGCCAGCTCCAGCGTTGGGTCGAAGCGTTTCGCCATCTCCTTGACCACAGGGTCGCTCAGTTCGCCAAGGAGGCTGTTCACCAGGGCGTAGTCCGGGTCTACGGTGTCTTCAGGGGCGCGCAACACATCCGCAACGACATACGCGAGGTCGCGCGAGATGTGCGCGTTCATTCCCAGCAACAGGTTGCCGAGGCCGCGGACGGAGCGGTCGTCCGCCGCCTGGAAGGCAATCCGCCACGCCTCTGGCACTGCTTCCTTGCGGCCGCTGTGCCAGTCGTCGTAGGCGTGGAAGTAGTAGCGCGCGAACCAGGCGGTGAAGTGCGCCGTCGCCGCCGGGTCTGCGAATCGCCCCCGGTCGGAGGCGTCGCGGATCTTCTCCGTCATGCGCATGTACATCGTGGCGAAGAGGGCGTCGTGATCGCAGGAGTTCGCCAGCGGCTTTGCCCGCCGTTGCATTTCCGCCAACACGATGTCGAGGCACTCGCGTTTCCCAGACTGGCAGGGGTTCGCCGACGCGGGCTCGAAGGACGGGGAAAGCGTCGCCTCGATCTCGGACCACGGCGGGAGGTTCAATGCAGCCTTTTCGCCCCCGTCTCCAGCGCAGGCGCTGGCTATCAACAGCAAGCAGGCAACGCCGGTCGCCGCGCTGACCACCCTCGCCGCGGTTCCGCTCCGCTGCGAGCCACACCGGGATCGTTCGTTCGCGCACTCCCCCTCGCCCGCGAAGTCGGGAGAGGGGGTCGGGGGGTGAGGGCCAGCCATCTTAAGCCACTCGCGCACGGCGGACCGCCAGTCCCGCGCCTACGAACCCGATGGTCGTAAGCGCCCCCAGCGCGCCGATGGCCGTCCACCAGCGTCGTGCCGTGTGGTCGAAGGTGTGGTCGCCAAGAGTCGGGTCGTACAGCGCGTTCACCGCCTGCTGGGGATTGGTCAGGTCGACCACGCGAATCTTCGCGGCGACGTTGTTCGAACGCTGGAGTTCGTTCAGATCGCTCGTGCTCGCCGCCGCGGCGAAGCCCCAGCCGGTGCTGGAGGCATAGGTGAGCTCGCGCAGCAGCGGCCGATTGTTCGCGTCTGGAAATACTCCAGCCGAACCAAAGAGCACCTGGAAGGCGAGGATCATCGGCAGGGCGCCCGTCGCCGCCGCCGTCGATTTGAGTGCGCCAGAGACGAGCATCGCCACCGCGAGCGCTGCAAGGCCCGCCAGCGCGGCCGCCACGATGACCTCGCCGAGCGGCCAGCCGAGCGCGACCGCTTCGTTTGGGCCGCCCTGGTTGGCGAGCGCGATGGGCACGAGCACGATCGCTTGCAGGATCGTGATCCCACCGAGCACAAGCGCTTTCGAGCCGACGTAGGCCGAGGGCGAAAGCCCCACGGCGAGCTCACGTTCAAGGATGCGCGCCTCCTTGGAAATCTCGCGAATCCCGTTCGACAGACCCAGGAGCGTCATGCTCAACATCACCACGAACAGGGTGAGCGACGCCTGTGATACCAGCCGCACCTGCGTCTCGGGCAGTTTCGACAGCTCGTCCCCAGGCAGCCGCCAGAGCGCGAGCAGCCCCAGGAGCGGCCCGGCGAGGACTGTCGTGATGACGCTCGCCCGGTCCGCCGCCAACACCCTGAGATTGCGCCCGACAAGCATCAAGAACTGGCGCATCCAGGGCTGTTGTTGGACTTCGCGGCCGCTGTGCTTCCCAGGCTGCCCCTGCTTCGGCTCAAGGCCGATGAGCGGCTCGGCAACGTACAGTCGCGCCAGTTCGTCCTGTTCGAATCGCTCCCGAAAGGTCTCGGGGTCGCCATCGGTCAGGTCCTGGAAGATCTCCTGGTAGTCCCCACGGCCGAAATACGAGGGCGCGAGGTTGGGCGGCGCGAAATATGCGACCCGGCCGCCCGGGGCAAGGAACAGGATGCGGTCGCACATGTGCACGCTATCGACCGTGTGCGTGACGACGATCACGACCCGGCCGCCGTCGGCCAATCGCCTGAGGAGTTCCATCAGGTTCCGTTCGAGGCCAGGGTCGAGGCCCGAAGTTGGCTCGTCGAGGAACAGGAGCGTGGGCCTCGTCAGCAGCTCCAGGGCCACACTTACGCGCTTGCGCTCACCGCCAGACAGCCTCTTCACCTGCACGCTCCGCCGGTGAGACAGCTCCAGTTCGGTCATTACCTCTTCCACGCGCGCGCGCCGCTCGGCCGCCGAAACGTCCGGCGCGAAGCGCAGGGCTGCACCGAACTCGATCGATTCGTAGACCGTCAGTTCCGGGTGGACGATATCGTCCTGGGGCACGAAGCCGACCCTGTGGCGCAGTTCCGCATACTCGGCGTGGAGGTCCCGCCCGGCAAAGTACACCGTCCCGGCAGCGGTCGACCGCATGCCCGTCAACGCACCGAGAAGGCTCGACTTGCCGGCGCCCGAAGGCCCCACGATCGCCGTCAGCGAACCGAGCCTGAGCGGGAAACTGACGTTCCGCACGAGCGTTGCCTCGCCCGCCGTGACGCTCACGCCCACTGCCGCGAAGGCCACGCCGGCTTCTTCGAGAGAGGGTTCGAGCCACGCCCCCGCGAGCCGGAATCGCGTCCCCCCGAAGCTCACAAAGTCCTGGTCGTGAAGGAGCTGTGACTCCACCCGTCGCCCGTTTACGAACGTCCCGTTCGCGCTCCCCAGATCCGTGAGTTCGAACTGGCCCTCCCCCGCCACGACGATCTGTGCGTGGCTGCGGGATGCGAGCAAGTCGTCGAGGACGAGGTCGTTGTCGCTTGAACGGCCGATGCGAAAGGCGGCGCCGTTGGCCGGGAGGACGGAGAGGTCCACGCCTTTGCTCTGCTGGTCTTGCCCATCCATCGTTTCGCGCCTGCCGTGCATGCCGGAATCTAACGGCTCCCTCGCTACCGGTCATTGGGAGCGGCGCTGCGCGCTGCGGACTTTCGCCAACGATTTTCTAGCGGCTCACGACGACGGCGAGCGAACCGGCGGCGCCTGAGCGGACGTCATGGTGTGTGGCGCCGGCCGGCGCTCGGCAATAGTCCCCCGCTCGCATCGCCACCTCGCCAACCCAGGCGTCCCCGCTCACCAAAAACAGGTCTTCGATGAACCCGTGTGGATGGGGAGGAAAGGGGAGGTTCGGCGCCATCCTCACCAGCACGGTTCGTGCCGTCGAGCCGGGTTCCTGATAGAGCACCTTGAGGTCGATTTCCGCGACCAGCGGGGTCCAGTCCATCTCCCCGCTGCGGGCGAAGTAGGAGAATCCGTCAACGAAGGCCGGCCCGCGCCTACCCTCGGTGATGCGGGAGAGCAACCGTTCCCTGGCGCCGCCGTGCGCTTCGCCGGGCGCGACCGCATACGGCACCAGACGCAGCACGCGGGCCATCGTCGCGCGTTCCTCCGCGTCCTCGCTGGTTCTGCGACGAGTCCGTCGATGCCCGTGACGGCGTCGTGGATCATCTCCCCGTCTCCTGTCCCGCCGGGATGGTAGCGCCGAGTTGCAACAGCGCACCGCGCATCGTGGCGCGCAATGCAGCCACCGGCTGGCCAAGCATCTCCGCGATTTCCGTCACGTTCAGCCCGCCGTAGTAGGCGAGCTCGATGGCCCGCGCCGCCATTGGCTCCACCCGTTCCAGTTGCTGGCGCAACGTGGTCGCCAGTTCATACGTTCGCAGGGGCTCGGCTGATCGCACAGGTTCAATCATGCGCTCACGGCAGCTGCGGATGGCATGCATCCGCACCTGCTCCAGCAGCTTCGCCTCTTGTTCGAGCGTGGCGCTAGCGAGACCTTCGGACTCTTCCCAGAGCTGAAGGTAGGCCGATTCACACGCCGCACTCGACTGTTCGGCGTCCCCGGTGATGCGGAGCGCGAGACCGTAGGCGAGCCTGCTCGTCTGATCGTAGAACGTGCCGAACGCCGTGCTGTCGCTCCCGGTAACCGCGGAGGCCGCGCCCTGACGCACCATTCCCATTCGTTGGTCCCCGGTTCCCACCGCTCGCGGCCAACGGCACCATACAGGCTGTGGGGTACAACGCTCAACGCTCATGGGCCGGCGCATTTGAGCGAGTCGAAGCTCCGGGTATAGTCCTTTCAAGCCCCATGCTTATCGACCTGCACGCGCACACGTGGCCCCGATCCCATGACAGCGTCCTGAACCCCGAAGATCTCGTCGTCCGCGCCAAGCAGGCCGGGCTCGATGCCATCTGTTTCACCGAACACGACACCGTGTGGGACCATGCCGCCATCGAGGAACTGCGCGCCAAGCACAACTTCCTCGTGCTGGCCGGCGTCGAAATCAGCACGGACGATGGCCACATCCTCGTCTTCGGGATCGACCGGTACGTCTTCGGAATGCACCGTTCGCGCGAGCTCGCCAGCTACGCCGAGACGGCCGAGGGCGTGATGGTCGCGGCCCACCCGTATCGCCGCCAGATGCCGTGGTTCAGCCGCAACGACGACGAGTACAACACAGCGCTGGATAAGGCGCGCCGCAACCCCGCCTACCAGTACGTCACCGCCCTCGAGACGGTCAACGGCCGCGGGAGCGACAAGGAGAACGAATTCTCCCGCCGCCTCCAGGAGCTGATGAACCTTCCCGGCACCGGTGGCACGGACTCGCATGCGATCAGCGATATCGGCCGCTGTGCCACGGAGTTTGACCGCGAGATCCACGACGAACGAGAACTCATCGCCGAATTGAAAGCTGGCCGCCACCGCGCGGTGGACCTGCGCACGGCTAAGCCTGCCGCCGCGCCAGCCTAATGGACGCCTCTCCGCTTTCCCCAGCAAGACGGTGATAGTAGGATTCCCTCTGCCCCACTCCGGAGACCGGAGCGCAGAGCCCAGGGGGATTTGAGAGGCCTCATGACGTACACGATCACCACCCCATGCATCGACGTCCAGGACCAGGCGTGCGTCGAAGTCTGCCCGGTTGATTGCATTCATTTCGATGAAGGCGACGACCGCATGCTCTATATCAATCCAGACGAATGCATCGATTGTGGCGCCTGCGAGCCGGCGTGCCCGGTGACCGCGATATTCGCCGAGGATGACGTGCCCGCCGAGGAGGCTGCGTACAAAGAGATCAACGTGCTCTGGTTTAGCGATAAGGGAGCAGCGCGCGCCAAGGTCGCCGCACTCAAACCTGCCTGACCTCAGAATCAGCAACGAACCGAACAGCAGGCCCCGCAGCCTGCTGTTCGCGCGTGTCCCGCACAGCGCCGATTGACCGTCCCCGCCAATCGGCTACGGTGAATCACACATTCCACAGCGCCACGTACATCGCGTGGCCCCCGGAGATCTCTCATGGCAGACCGGATACCCCTCGCGGCGAAACGTCGCGATGTCCTTGGCAAGCACGTGCGCCACATCCGCCGCGAAGGCCGCCTTCCCGCCAACGTCTTCGGCAAGGGCCTCGATTCTATCGCAATCGAAGTGGACGCGCGAGATTTCGGCCGCACGCTTAAGGCCCACGGCTCGCGTCACCTCTTCGACCTGACCATCGGCGAAGAAGCCGCCCCTCGGCCGGTCGTGGTACGCCACATCAGCCGCAAAGGTGGAACCGGCGATCCTATCCATGTGGACTTCTACCAGGTCGACCCGCGCACCCCGATCCAGACGACCGTGGCGATCCATCTGGTTGGCGTCGCCCCCGCCGTCCGCGACCTCGCGGGCACGCTAACGCACGGCCTGGAGACGCTCCACGTCCGCTGCTTGCCCCTCTCCATTCCCGATGCCATCGAGGCCGACCTCTCCGGTCTCGTGTCTTTCGAAGCGGCGGTACACGTGAGCGACCTTAAGCCGCCCGAAGGCGTCGAAATCCTGAACGACCCGGCCCTCGTTGTCGTCACCGTCGCGCCTCCGCGCCTGCTCGTCGCGACAGAGGACGAGGTCGAGAGCTGAGCCGCAGCTACCCTGCCGACCTCGCCGAAGCGGGTTTCCGGCTCTTCCTTGGATGGTTCGGGCAGCACTACGCCCGCAGCACCGCCGTCACGTCCTTGGAAAGCGACGGCGAGATGGTGCGCGCGCTCGTCTCCGTTGGGCGCAAATGGAGCCTTCACGTCACGCTCGTCGATACCTTCTCCACCGGCGCAGAGCTCGGGTGGGAGGCGACACGCGCTGCCATCGAGCGGCGACTGGACGACGAAGGCCTGGACGTGGGTCTCTGGGCGCCACGCGGCGCGCGCCTTCCGGCTGCCGAGCCGGGCCTGAGTGAACTCGTCCTCGCCATCGAAGAAGCGCGGCCGCTCGCCGACGGCCGTCGCGAGATGCACAGGCCGGTCACGCTCCACCTCCGGCGCACCAGCACGACCGGGTCGGTGGTCACCATCCTCGGCGGGCTGGCGCCCCACTGGGCGCAATTCACCAACCGCGTGCCTGGGAGCTTCCAGCTCAACGCCACGCAACTCCATCGCCTCCCGGCCGCCGAGGACGAGCGCGCCGCCCTCGCGGAACGGATCGTCCTCGCCGCCAGCCAGCCCACCGCGGACGATTCGCAGCCTATCCCCGCGGAGGACTGTTGGACGCTTTCGCCGCTGTCCGAAGGCATGAGCGCCGTCTTCGGTTCTGCTCAGCCTGACAATGATGAGTCCGCCGCCGCCCTCCGTCGTGGGCTCCGCGCCTTGTTGAAGCGGGCGGCGGCGATACAGCCGCCAGACTGCGACGCAACCGCCCTCGTCGTCCTTGGCGGCGCCACCTATGCCGAAGAAGAGAAGCTCTCGTGGGCTTTGCGCGGGGCCGATCCAACGCTCTACGCGGCCTACGACATCCTGGGCGTCATCGCCGATGGCGTGGTCAAGCCGCTTCTTCAGCCGGGCCGCGGCCAGCTCCCCTGGGACGCGCCGCTTCCGCTCCCCGCCGAGGGCTGAGCCACCGCGCCGCAGAGAACCGTACCTGCATTGTTCCGCGATCCACTCCCCCTCGCCCGCCGCAGTGTGGGAGTGGGGGCCGGGGGTGAGGGCGGGATGCCGCGATTCCCACTCCTGGGTGCTGCAGATACCCATCTCCGCGGAATGGACTAGGCCACCGCCCGCCGCGCACCCGCCCGCTGAGCGATGACGCGCGCGCGCTCACCGGCGAGCCCGTTAAACGCCGCCTCGAGGAAGACCTGGCCGTCGTCCATCATCGGCGACCAGATCGCCGCTCCCACAAGCACCTGGACCTGCAGCGCTCCACCCGACGCGTCGCGCGCATAGGGGCGGCAGCCGAGGGTGGTCTGAAGGCGGTCGATAAACGCCCGCGCGCCTTCTGGCGAACAGCCAGACAGGGTAACGACGAACCGGTGGAGGTCATACCGGAACACCTCGTCGCTGTCGCGCGTTGTCTGCATTAGCATCGCGGCTACGAATTTCGCGGGGGAAGGCGGCTCATCGCCCGGCTGGGCCGGGATAAACCCGAGGATCCTCGGTTCGATCAACAGCAGCGCCCCGGTCAACCCGAAGCGCCGGTAGCGCGCCACCTCCCGCTGCAGCGCCTCCTTCAGCTGGAGCTGGTTGCCCAATCCCGTCTCTTCATCAGTCTTCCGCGCCGCCGGGTCCGCCGCATCGTAGTGCACCACCGGGGGCGCCAGCCGCCGGGAAAGGACCGCCACGGCTACCCCGAGCCAGAACAGCAGGATGAGCAGCAGCCCCGAGGAGGTGCTCCGCGGAAACACCACCTCCAGCGACAAGCCCGTCCCGGCGAGCGCAATCGCCACCGGGAGGATCTTCGCGGCGCCGCGCGCGCGCCTGCTGAGGATCGGGTCGCTATGCCACCGAGGGGCCATCGACGTCCTCATACTGCGTGGGAAGAATGGTCGCCAGGTGCGCCCTTCGGGCTCCCATGGAAAGCTGACTTTCGGCCGCGCTCAAAAGCTCTACAGGGTCGCAGCGCGTGCCTGTCGCGACACCGAAGGTCACGGCAACCACCACGTCGCCGGTTCGCCGTTCCTCGTTCAACCGCGCGATCTCCTGGGTAATACGGCGGGCGATCCGCTTCGCAAGGTCGAGGTCCGCCCCCGGCAGTAGCACCGCGAAGTCATCGCCGCCAATCCGCGCCGTGAGGTCGCAGGCGCGGGTCGCGCGGGCCACCCGCCCGGCCACCTCGCGGATGATGGTGTCTCCGGCTTTCTCGCCGCGAGCTTCGTTGATCGCGGCCATCCCCGCGATGTTCACAGTAAGCACCGAGACCGGTTCGCCGCGCCGCCGGGCGGCGTTGCAGGCGTCGTGCAGGCGCTCTTCAAAGGTCCGCCGGCTGAAGAGCCCGGACAAATGGTCGGTACGCGCCTCCAGTTCGAGCCACCTGGCGAGCGTTTCGCGCCGGCGGAGCATGCCGCCTCCGCCCACGGCCCGCTCGATCACCGCATTCAGCATCGTTTCCGTGAGTTCATGCCGCCGGATACGGTGGGGGCTCGCGTCGCCATGGGGTCGTCTCGCCACCGCGGCCGCGAGCCCGTCAACCAGTAACACCACCGCCAGGTCCGGGCGCTCCGCCCTCGTCACCGAGGCGATCGCTCCCGCGTCTTCATCCCAGAGGCCTTCGTCGATAAGCAGGGCAGTGAACGGCGTTTCGCGCAGCAAGCGACAGGCAGATTCCACCGTCCGCGCTAATTGCACGTGCAACGCCGGGCCGCCCGCCAGCTGGTCGCGGATCATCCGGGAGGCCCTCGGTGTCCGCTCCACCACGAGCACGCGCACCACTCGCGACGCCGCGGCAAGGGGCGCGCTGGTCAACATTGTCGTCACACCTGAAGGTTCGACCGCCCGAGCCGGTAAAGGAGGGTAGCGACCGTGGCGGGCGTGCGGATAGCCGCTACGCGGGGTGAACGCTCAGTCGAAACTCAGTCGAAGAGCGGCCCGCCCGGGTCAAGAACGCTCCCGTCCACGGCGATCACGGCCGGGCGCTCTTCGCAGTAGCCATCGTTCTCACAGTGATTGAAGACGAACGCGCTCCGCTTCTTGTCGAAGGAAATCGTCCACGTGCCCACGGCCTTGCCTGAAGACCCTTTCTCAAGCTCTGCCGAGAGCACCCCGATCAGTGCCGCAATCTCTTCCCGTCCCATAGTGCCTCCTCCGTACTGGCCGATCAGCCCGCAGTCTGCGGGATGGCGACGGCCCGCGTCCCTGCCCAGCGGCTAACAACCGGCCTGGCCAGGCCTGTCAATGTCGCGATGCCAACGACGCAGATGCCCATCACCAGGAGTGTCGGCCGCTCCCCGGCGCGGTCCGCGAGGGCGCCAAACGGGAAGCCGGCGAGGCTGTTCATGCCCCAGGCCAGCATCGTCAGCGCCATCACCCGTCCATAGTACGCGGGATCGGACTCCT
>JAYUAG010000310.1:0-9925 GCA_043741475.1 Thermoflexaceae bacterium
CTTGACGAGGGATCCACTGGCCATTCCGCGCGCCCAGGATCTCGGCGTCCCCGACCAGGTCGCGGACGGCCTGCGCGGCGGCGATGACGTGGGACAGGTATGTGGCAGCTTTCGCCACTTGGCCCTCGAAGTCGAAGTCGTCGTGGAGAACCATGTGCGCAATCGGCGCCAAGCCGTTTGCTCGCGCGAACGCCTCAAGCAACTGGACGGAGCTCATTCGTTGCTTCAGTACCGAAAGTACGAAGGCCTTCGCCTCCGCAAGCCGCACGAGATCGAATGAGAGAGAGGCCTCCAATTTGGTGCGAGCAACGGCTTTCGTTGACGATGGCCACCCGCTGCCTCCTCTCAAGAATCGACGGAGTCCGACTCTACGCCGCTGTGCCCGTCCGGGTGGTGGACCACGCGACACGCCGGTGTCGTCTCCGTGTGGAGACATGCAAAGGGGGTCCGCGGGAAATCAACATCGCGCAACGGGGCGACATAGAGCTCGCCCTCCAGTTCCCGCTGACCGGCGAGCGTCGCTGACATCAGGACGCGTTGGAGGAACTGCGTGCGCCAGGGGTTGCCGCCGGTGGTCTTGATGCCTCGCGCCTCCCAGTCGAAGCAAACGCTGCGCAGGCTCTCCCCGGCGAACAGGCGGTCCCGCGCCTCGCGGATGAGCGCGGCCTCTTCCTCGATGATCCGGATGTACCTCGCCTCGTACCCGAAGCAGCGCCGGCCATTGGAAGGAGCCGCGCCCTGTTCGCGCTGCTCCTTCGCCTTGCGCCGCTGCCGCAGGCTGGTGTTGGCGCTATCCTCGCCTGGGCGACGAGCAACTCGGCCACGAACTGGCCGATGTTGTTCCCCGTTTGATCGGTTCCGTCACGGAGCAGATGAACGCCTTGTGCACCTCGCAGGCCTCAATCACGCGCGCGAGGTCGCGCTGCTGCCGGGTGAGGCGGTCGAGCTTCAGACAAGCACGCCGTCCAGGTTCCCGGTACGGAGGCTCTCCAACATCCGGAGGAACTCGGGACGTTTTGCCTTCGTGCTGAAAGCGGAGATGTCGACATCCTCGAAGACGTCGGCCACCTCCCAGCCACTGCGCTCGGCGAAGGTGCGGCAGTCTTCCATCTGCCGGGCGGTGGCGGTCTGTTGACCGTCGCGGTCGTCAGAGATGCGGGCGTAAACTCCGACGCGAGGCTGCTTTGGGTCCATGCGCGTACGATCCCGTAAATGATGCCATCCCTCAATCTAGTCTTCGCGGTACGGATGGAGTGCGCGGCGCTCACCCGCCGACGGCCATCACCGGGGCGCGCCTGAGCCGAGCCACCGGCGAGAACACGATCACGGGCACGACGAGCAGCCCGACCGCCGCCGCGATGAAGAGCGCTTCGCGGGCGCCGAACAGTTCACCGACCGTAGCGGCCACTCCCGTGCCGAGGAGGGTGCCCCCGAAACCGACGAAACGCATGGTGGCATTGACCCGGCCGAGGTGGGTGTCGGGGGTGATGGCCTGTCGCAGGCTCACTTCCTGGATCTCGAAAAACGTCCAGGCAGGGTCGGTGACCACCTGGCCGCCCACGAGCAGCGTGGTACTCAACGGCGATGGCGCCCCCGCCAGAGGAGCGGTGAACCCGCCCAGTGCCCGGAAAGCTGCGCTTGCCAGTATCGAGCGCCCAAGATTTCGGTTGAGGACCGGACGCGTGGCAGCCCAGGCGCCGGCCAACGAGGTGATTCCGCCCACGGCGAAGATCAACCCCAGCAGGCTCGGCGACCAGCGGGCATCCTCGACGAGGTAGATCAACAGCGCGACGGAGAAGATGCCATTATGGAAGCCGTGGAGCACGTTCGTGATGGCGAACGTCCTCAACACGCCGTTGCCGCCGACGATGCGGACGCCCTCGATGGCCTCGCGCAGGATGTGTTCACGTTCGTGGACGGAAGGCGACGGGGGCTCTGGTGTCCGGATTCGCCAAACGGCGAAGGCTGAGACGAGGAAGGAGACGGTGTCGACGAGCACGGCGCCAGGGCCGGTCAAGGCCTGCACGAGCCACCCGGAGATACCGAACCCTCCAACTTCAGCGACCGAGGCAGTGGCGGAGAGCTTGCTGTTGCCTTCGACCACGCGATCGCGCGAGACCAGGGTTGGAAGGTAGGCCTCGTAGGCGACGTTGAAGAGGATGCCGAGCGTGCTCGTCACGACGACCACGACGTACAGCTGTTCAACGACCAGCACGCCAAAGACGGCCGCGAGGGGGACGCTGCCGAGCGCGGCGAAGCGGCCAAGGTCGGCGGCGATCATGATCGGGCGGCGCGGCAGACGATCGACCCAGACGCCGGCGAACGGGCCCACGGCGAACGGGGGCACGAACTGGCAGACGGAGAGGATCGCGACCTCGGCCGGTCCGGCGTGGAGGAAGAGGATCGCCGTCAGCTGGAGGGCGATGCCGCCGATGAGTGTGCCGAAGATGGAGATGCCCTGGCCGACCCAGAGGCGGAGAAAGTCGGGATGTCGCCAGAGCCCGGTGAATCGAGGACGCAAGGTGTGGACTCCATGGAAGGCCATGCCGGGGCACGGAGGGACGGCGCTGAACCGGGTCGGGTGGGGAGAGGACGCACAGAGCGAGCCGCATGGCGCGGCTCAATCGCGGGGCGAAGGCGCGGAGGCGCTAACTCCGCGGCGACTCCCTCAAGCGGAAGGAGTTCGGATGCCGGTGCGTTCGCAGACCTTCATGTGGCGGGATCCTCTGTGACGCATGGTAATGGCGCCGCCGCCTTGCGTCGCGGGCGCAAGAGGTGATCGGACGGGGCGGGCGCGTAGCATGCGGGCGGTGGCGCCTGCCCCCAACGGAGTCCACGTGTCCGAACGCCTTGTGATCGCCAACGCAATCCCGATAGAGGACGAGATGGTCGCCCGCATGCGGGCGGTGAGCCCCCGGATCGACGTGGTGCCGCTGACCTACCGGCCGCCGCGCGACGGGAAGCCCACGGCCGAACAGATCGCGGAGGTGACCGCTGCGCTCCGCGGCGTGGAGGTGCTCTTCGCCCAGGCGAACCTCCCTGGCGAAGCGCTGCGGGCGGCGAGCAGTCTGCGCTGGTTCCAGGTGACCTCGGCGGGCGTCGACCGGATGGCGGCGGACGGGCTGCTCGACGCGGGGTTCACGGTCACGAAAGTGAGCGGCCTGGCGGCGCCGGCGATGGCGGAGTGGGTGATCGCGGCGATGCTGATCCTGACGAAGAACATCCACGTCTCGTTGCGGCAGCAGGCCGAGCGGAAGTGGGGCTTCCACTGGGCGCGCGAACTCACGGGCAAGACCTGCGGGATCGTGGGCCTTGGCGCAATCGGGCGCGAGACGGCGCGCCGGGCGCGGGCCATGGGAATGGAGGTGGTCGCGACGCGCAGGAGCGCAACCCCGGACGCCACGGACCCGGACTGCGACCGGCTCTTCCCACAGGCCGACCTGCGCGCGCTGCTGGCGTGCGCGGACTTCGTCGTGCTCTGCATGCCACTTACGGCGGAGTCGCGCGGGATGATCGGCCGGTTGGAGTTGGCGGCGATGAAGCCGACGGCGAGCCTGATCAACGTGGCGCGCGGCGCCGTCGTCGACCAGGAGGCGCTCATCCGGGCACTCCAGGACGGGACGATAGCGTCGGCGGCTCTTGATGTAGTCGAACCGGAGCCGTTGCCGGAAGAGAGTCCACTCTGGTCACTTCCGAACGTGATGTTGACTCCGCACAATTCGGGAGCTGTGGAAGGGTATTGGGCGAGGGCAGCCGAAATGTTCATCCGGAACCTGGAACGCTACGTGGCGGGCGAGCCGCTTGAGGGGCTGGCCGACGGGCGGCTGGCGTACTGAGCACGGATAGATGGCGGTTCGCTCGGAGACGATTGACCGGAAGGTAAGTCCTGATTACGGTATTTCAACAACGCATAGGACAGGCGGGGTGGGCCTTCCGCGGAATCGAAGGAGGTCAGTCTTTTGAGCAAGGCAACCATGGAAGGCGGGCGAGCGCCCGTCTCGGCAGGGCTTGGTCAACGGATCCGCGTCGCACGCCGCGACGCAAGCATGAGCCAGGGTCAGTTGGCATCGGCGCTCAACACCACGCAGAGCGCTATCAGCCTCTACGAGGCGGGGCAGCGCTCCGTCGGCATCGATATGCTTTTGAACGTGGCCCGCATCCTCAACCGGCCGCTGCACTACTTCCTCGGTGAGGACGGCGAGATGCTCTACGTGAAGGACAGCGAGATCTCGATCCTGATCTCCGAGCTCGAAGGCCACCCGGAAGACCTCCCCGAGTTGCTGGCCTACTGGCAGTATCTCCGCTGGCGGCGCTCATCGAGCAACGGCCGCCACTAACCATCTCGTGCTCAGTCTCTGAGGGCCGGCGCATGCCGGCCCCTCAGTTTGCCGTTCGCGTACACTCCGGACAGGGGAGAAGGCCGATGGTGCGAAGACTCTGCGACGATACGGATGCGCGGCGCCTGTTGAATCCCGGACCCGTGGCTATCGTCACCACGCACTGGCGCGGGATCGCGAACGCCGCCCCCATCGCATGGGTGGCGCCGCTCTCCATGGAGCCGCCGCTCGTCGGCTGTGTGATCCATCCTCACCGGCACACGGCGGACATGATCCGTTTCAGCGAAGAGTTCGCGATCAACATCCCGGGTCCCGGCTTGCTGAAGCAGACGCACTTCCTCGGCACGCTCACCGGACTGGAGACGAACAAGCTCGAAGCGGCAGGACTTGAGCTGTTCAGCGGTCAGCGCATCGACGCGCCCCTGATCGAGGGCTGCCTGGCGTGGATAGAGTGCGGGCTCAAAGACGTGATCCCGATCGGGGATCACACGCTGTTCGTTGGCCGCGTTGTGCGCGTGCAGGCGCTGGACGAAGCCTATGCGGGGAACTGGAAGCTTGAAGACCGGCTCTTCAGCCCGCTCACCTACATCGGCGGGACGAAGTACGGCGTGATCGGCAACCCGCTGGAGGCGGTTGTCGAGGTGAATGTGCAAGGCGGACTGATGGGAGAGACCGCGGCCGAACGCGAAGAGCGGGAGGAGCTGGAGGCAGCGGAGCGCGAGCTCCGGACGGCTGAGGGCGAAGAAGGTTTCGCAGAAATGGCACGAGGGTAGCGGGCGACCGGGCCCTCACCCCCCGACCGTCGAGACCGTGTTCTCAGCGAGGACAGAGGGCGGCGGGGTCGCCGTAGTAGGTGAGCATCGCGTTCGCCGGGAAGCAGATGCGCAACGCGGCGGCCGCGGGCGGCTTCGTTTCGCTCTTGCTGAAGATGCCGGCGAGGAAGCCGCGGTCCCCGGAGAACCTGACTACCTGCCAATCGCCGGGGCGAAGTTTCGCGAGGCTGGCAAGTTCGGTGTAGGCCTCCTGGCGGTTGGCGGTGCCATCGATCAGCCCGAACTCCTTCGCCTGGTCGTTGTCGAAGATCATGGCGCCGAGCGTGTTGCGGATGAACGACGGTTCGATCTTGCGATTCGTGGCGACGTGGTCCACGAACTGGGTGTAGAGGTTGTCGAGGCCCTTCTGGAGCGTGCGCTTTTCCTCGTCCGTCATCGGCCGGTAGGGCGAGCCCACGTCCTTGCCGCGGCCGGCGCTGAGGGTGGTGTAGGTGATCCCGTCCTTCGTCGTCACGCCGCCGCCGAGAATGCCCCCCTCGGTGGCGATGACGCCGTTATAGGTGGGGAACGTGCCGAGGATGACACCGATGCTGCCGATCAGGCTGCCGCGGTCGGCGAGGATTTTCGTGGCCGGGGCCATGCCCCACATACCACCTGAAGCGGAAAGGCCCTCGACGTAGGCGAGGACCGGCTTGCCTGTGCTTTGCTGGTACTCCTTGATCCCGTCGGCGATGGCGGCGGCGCCGTAGACCGTGCCCCCCGGCGTCTGGAACTCCATGACCACGCCCTTGATCGAATCGTCTCGCGCCGCCTTCTGGAGTTTGCGCTTGATTTCGTAGCCAAAGGCCACATCCTCGCTGAAGAAGATGGATGTGGGCGCCTCCTGGGGGTCGCCGAGGATGACGCCCGAGACGCGGATGAGCAGGAGCCGGTTGGCGCTGCTGCGGTCGCCTTCGACGAACTTGTCGGGCGAGCCGATGCCAGCAAAGTCGTCGTTGCTGGCGGAGGAATTCGCGGCGCCACCGGCGGCGGCAACGATGGCAGCGATGACGCCGGCAAGGATACCGAGGGCGACGAGGACACCGAGCCCGAAGGCAAGCCCGCCGCAGCCCATGCGGGCGGCAGTCTTGCCAACCGACGGCCAGAAGCCTTCTCGACCGTCCCAGCCGGGCGGGGGGAAGGGGCCGCTATACCAGCCGGATGGCACGATGCCGGGCGGGAAGGCGGAGGGCGGGGGAGGAGGCATGGAGGTTGGCGGTGGCGGAGGGGGCGGAGACGAAGGTGGAGAAGGGGGTGAATCCGGGCTCATGGGGCGCCTCGAAGAGTCAGGTGTATAAGCACCTTACCAGATGTTGCGGGCGGGCGCCGGATCACTCAGAGGCGAGGGGCAAGATGACCTCGATCGTCGTGCCAACGCCACCATAGAGGAGGCGCGCGCGCCCTCCGTGGGCCCGCGCGACAGATTCGACGATGGCCAGCCCCAATCCCGAACCGCCGCGGCCGCGCGACTCATCGCCGCGCCGGAACCGTTGAAAGGCGAATTCGTGGAACGCTTCCGGGATTCCGGGGCCATCGTCGTGGACCGTCACACACGCCGTCCCGCCCGGCCCGCAAGCGATTGCTACGCTGATATGTACGTCAGGCGAGCCGTGGACGACGGCGTTCTCAAACACGTTCCCGAAGAGCCTCGCGAGCAGGTGGAGATCCCCACGAAACGGCGCCGGGACAGCCAGTCCTGCGACCGTCCACGTGACGCCCGGGTGGGATTCCTGGAAGGCGCCAATGAGGACACCGAGCAACGAGGCGAGGTCCAACTCCTCGAAGGTCGCCCCAACGCCGGCGTTGTCGAGTCTCGACAGGGTCATGAGCTGCCGCGTCAAGGCGGTGAGCCTTACCGTCTGGCCGCGCATCGCGACGAGCGTTTCTTCGTACTCGCTGGTCGTACGGGGCTGGGCAAGGGTCACGTCGATGCTGGTTTCCAGCGCTGCCAGGGGCGTCCGCAGTTCGTGCGCGGCGTCCGCGGTGAAGCGGCGTTCTCGCTCTACGGTCTCGGCCACCCTGTCGATCATATTGTTGAACGTGGTCGCGAGTTCTCCCACCTCGTCCTGGGAATGGATCCCGGAGATCCGCTCGCGGAAGTCTCCGTTTGCGATCCGGCTGGCGCTGGCGCTGATCGCGGCGACGGGACGGAGGGCGCGCCGCGCGATCAGAAACGCACCGATCGCGAGGACGACGCTCGTGATTGCGACGGCGACGGCGAGGATGACCCGTAGGATCGCCAAGGGCTCTTCGACCTGGGCCGTCTCCAACCCCGTGACGAGCACTCCGTCGAGCACCCCGGCGTGGAATATGGGGGAGGCAAGGACGCGGAACTGCTCCCCGCCTCCATACTCGACGGTTGCGAGGCTTTCGGCGGAGCTTCGGGCGACGCGACGCACGAGGATTGGCTCGTCGCTTGAAGCGCCGGCCGCGGGCGCACCATCCACACGGAGCTCCCCTCCAGGGCCGTACAGCCGGATCAGCGATTCACCCTCAGCGCGTTCGTTGCCGGGGTCCAACGAGAGGCGAAGCGCGACCGAACCGCTGGATTCATCGACGAGCGTGAGGTTTGAAGCGGCTCGGGTGCGAAGCGTGTCGTCGAAATTGCTCCGCAGGCTGCTCTCAAAGGCAAGGTAGACTCCCAGCGCCATGGCGACGAGCGCGGCCGAGGAAAGCGACAGGATCGTCCATGCGACGCGTGTGCGGATGGGCAGGTTACGGAACCTGGCTGGCATCGATGCGATACCCCGATCCGCGGATAGTGTGGATGAGCGGCGCGGCGAAGGGCGCATCCACTTTCTTTCGAAGCGCGTAGATGAAGACTTCGATGAAGTTGGTCTCTGCTTCGAGTTCGAAATCCCAGACGTGCTCGGCAATCATTGTCTTGCTCACGACGCGGCCAGGGTTTCGCATCAGGTATTCGAGGAGCGCGAACTCCTTCGCCGTGAGCGGGATTTCGGCGCCGCAGCGTTCGGCGCGGTGGGCGGCAGGGTCCAGGGAGAGGTCGGCAACGCGCAAGACTGGCGGCGTGCCCGCCCCGCGCCGCAAAAGGGCACGAATACGGGCGAGGAGTTCGGCAAATGCGAAAGGCTTCACCAGGTAGTCTTCGGCCCCCAGATCGAGGCCGCGGACGCGGTCGTCCACTGCATCGCGGGCGGTAAGGAAGAGCGCGGCAGGGCCTGGCGAAAGCTGCGCCCTCATCTTCCGGCAGACTTCGAATCCGTCCATGCGTGGAAGATTGATATCCAGGATGGCGACGTCGTATTCCACGGTTAAGCTGGCCAACAACGCCTCGTCGCCTGAGGGAAATGCGTCGACGGCGTAGCCGGCTTCGCGCAACCCCCGGGCGACGTACTCCCGGATGGTCGGCTCGTCTTCGGCGAAGAGGATCCTCACCTGCCAAGTATGCCGGTCAGACCTGAACGCCGCATGAGCGGAGTAACGGGTGGCAAGCGCCTCACCCGGGGCTCAGCTTGAGCTGTTACGGTGACCCGGATGAATGAACGCCTGCTCGATCTGATCAACGGCGCCGCCGGCCGCTCGGCGATCCTTGACGCTGCCGGGCGTTTCGCCGCGAAGGACCTGATCTTCGTCCTCGGAGCAACGGTGCTCGCCCTCGGCCTCATCGAGTGGCGACGCGACCGGCGACGAGCGGTCAGCATCGCGCTGGCCGGCCTGTTGGCCACGGGATTGGCGTTGGGGTTGACGACGCTGGCCGGACACGCCTGGTACGAACCGCGGCCGTTCGTCTCAGATGGCGACACCATTCAGCTGGTGGCGCATTCGGCGGACGCGTCCTTCCCCTCGGACCATGTGGCCGTGGCGGCGGCGGCCGCAATCGTTGGAGCGTTCGCCTGGCGGCGGGCGGCGGCCGCCCTGACAGTCACAGTGGCCCTGATCGCGCTCGGACGGGTGTTCGTGGGCGTGCACTATCCGGGAGATGTGCTCGCCGGGGCGGCAATCGGAGCGGCAGCGGGGATTGCCGGCTGGCAGGTAGCCAGCGGAGTCCGCGCTTTATCGCGTGAGCGGGCCGCTTAAGCGCGGGTGGTGCGCGGTCTCGGGTGACCGCCGATGCACATCTGCCTTTCCCGGCGCGAGACCGAACTCATCCTGCGCTCAGCTCTCCCCCTCACCCTCGTCACAGAGGTTCAGGGTCACAGTCCGGCCTTTGAGCGGCCCGGAGTGCGCACCCAATCCGGAGGTAAACGATGTCTGTTGCTATGCCCACCCGCTCCGTCGATCCCGCGAATGCCTGACCTGTCTCCCGCGCCGCGTAGCGCCGGCCGCCAGATGCTGAACAAGGCGCCTGAAGTGACGGTGTTCTTCTGGCTGATCAAGGTCCTTTGCACGACGGTGGGGGAGACAGCGGCGGACTTCCTGGAACAACCATCTCGGACTCGGCCTGACGGGCACGAGCGTCGTCATGGGTATTCTCCTGATCATCGCCCTTGCGGTTCAGTTTCGAGCGCGACGCTACGAGCCGACGATCTATTGGCTCGCTGTCGTCCTCATCAGCGTGGTGGGCACGTTGATCACCGACAACCTCGTCGATAACTTCGGAGTCCCGCTCGAGGTAACGACCATCGTTTTCGGCGCCGCCCTGGCTGCGACGTTCGCCTTGTGGTACGCAAGGGAGCGGACTCTTTCGATCCACACGATCTTCACAATTCGACGTGAAACCTACTATTGGCTGGCGATCCTCTTCACTTTCGCGCTGGGAACCGCGGCCGGCGACCTGGTGGCGGAGCGGTTGGGTCTCGGTTACTGGAAGTCGGC
>JAYUAG010000311.1:0-4277 GCA_043741475.1 Thermoflexaceae bacterium
GTCGGCGTTGCTGGCGGAGCCAACGTGGATGCCCCGCCGCCGCAGTTCGCGGAGCGTCTCCGCCATGCCCTCGCGCGGGGTGACGCCGTCGCCGGTCGCGTTCATCATCTGGGTCGTCCACTCGGCCGCCTGTTCTTCTGTCAGCCGGCCGCCGAGGATGTCCGCGGCGTAGCGGCCGGAGTCGGTGAACATGTCGCGGTGGAGATAGAACGGCCTGGCGAAGTGGATCGCGGCGGACCTGGCCACGCCGTCGCGCACGGCCTGGACCACGGGCGCCATGTCGGCGGTGTCGAGGCCGAGCCACGTGGCGAGCATCTTGCCCCGTCCGCTGCGCCGCTGCAGGGTCGCCTCGTAAGTGAAGAGTGTGCCGCCAAAATCGAAGATGACCGCGCGTGTGCGCATGTTTGCGAACCCCCCAAGGTACGGCCATTCAAGCACGGTTAGGGTTAACGGTGGCACTGACGCGGAGGCGGGAGTTGGTTCACGTCCGCTTGCTTACGCGCGCGGTTCCCGTTCCGCCGGTCGCCAGGTGCAGTGGGCAGTGCCACCCCAAGTTAGCTCGAGGGCGGGGCTAGCGGTCAGTGGGACCAGTTCTTGGGTGTGCGTCAGATTCCAGCGCTCCGGGCGCGGCTCCGCGGTCGCGAGGCGGTTCCAGGCGGCCGTTTCGGGCTACACGCCCAATCGACAGTCCCAAAATCTGACGCACACCCCCAGTTCTCCCCTTCTCCCGCAACGTCGGGAGAAGGGGTTGGGGGATGAGGGCGGAGCGCCGGTGGGGCGCGACGATCACCAGAAGTCAAGTTGTATCGGCGCTAGCGCTTGAGGTGGACGATGGGGCCGTCGCTGAAGAGGCCGTGGCAGTTCACGCCGAAGCGATCGTAGGCGCGCAGGGGAATCCCGAGGTCCGCGAGATAGAGTTCGCCCACGTAGGGCCGCGCGCTCGCTTCGACGACGCCCTTCTTTGGCAGATCGAGCAGCAACGTCGTCACGGCGCGCATGACCGGCGGGTGGATCTGGCCGTCCTGGGCGCTTATGCCGGTCGGCACATCTACCGAGAGCACGGGCCGCTTTGACTCCATCGCCAGGTTGGTAAGCGCGGCGGCGATGCCCATCGGCGGGCCTTCGTGCCCGTAGCCGACAAGCGCGTCGATCACGAGGTCGGCGCGCTGGAGGTGTTCTTCGATCGTCATCTCGCTTGTCGCCTGGTCGACGGGCTCGACGATGCCGGCGCTTCGCAGGATCTGGACCTGCCGCTGAGCGATGAAGGACATGTCCGATTCCAGCTCGCCGAAGACGGGCTCGACGAGCATGCCCCAGTTCGACATGTTGCGGGCGGCCGCCAGCCCCGCGGCGCCAAGGTTCCCGCCCCCGGCGAGGACGACGACGCGCTGGCCCTTGCCTTTGCCATCGAGCATCGCGAGCGCGAGGCGGGCGGCGGCGCGGCCGGCGTTCTCCGTGATTTGGAGGATGTCGATGCCGAAGTCCTCCTGGGCGACGCGCTGGATCTCGCGCATCTGGGCCGGTGCGACCGTGGGCACCTCCGCGAGTTTTCGTTCGGGAAAGCCGCCGGGGTCAGCCTTGCATCGCATCGAAGTCTTCCACCGCGGCAGCGGCCACGTCATGCGAGTCTAGAACAGCGCCCGGTGAGCGTCGCGCGTCCAAGGCTGGTGCCGCCAGATCGGCCGTGCCTGTCAGGGTATCGACGCCGTAACGCGCGCTGAGATGCCGCCGCGGACGTTCATTGCCGCGATGACCTCCAGCTTGCGGGGAGCGACCGCCGTGACGATATCGTCCAGCACCTGGTTGGCGACATCCTCGTAGAAGATGCCGCGATTGCGGTAGGTCTGCAGGTAGAACTTGAGGCTCCGAAGCTCGATACAGCGCTCGCCGGGGACGTAGCGGATCGTGATCGTGCCGAAGTCGGGCTGGCTCGTCATCGGGCAGACGCTGGTGAATTCGGTTGCCACGAACTCGATCTCGTAGTCGCGGCCAGCGTGCTGGTTCTCGAACGAATCAATCGTGCCGTCGGTGCGGAACGTGTTCTCGGACATGGCTAGCGGCTGGCAGGTGGCGAGGTTCGCCTGATCATGTAGTGCGTCCGGTTCGGCGATTCCGGCCGTGGGATGAGGCGCTGGTTCTTGCAGTCGACCAGCAAGTCGAGCATCTTGAGCACGACCTGGCCCAGGAGCGGCTCGGTCCCCGGATGGCCAACGACGCAATCGAAGTTGCGCGCCCGGTTCAGGACTTCCAGGAGCACCGGCCCTGCGAGCGGGCGCTCCTCCTGGCGGCCATCCGCGTACTCCAGGCTCGTCCGGTCGATCGATTCGAGGCCCAGCAACTCAACAACGTCCTGCGGCAGGACGAGGGAGGACGCGCCGGTATCGACGATTATCGGAATTATGGCGATACGAATATCGTCAGTTGCGATGTGCCCGCGACGCGCGAGTTGTGCGTCGATAGAGTTCTCTAGCCGGACGGAAACGACCACCTCACCCATGAAGTCCTCCGGTGGCGGCACGTACTGGAAGCGGCTGCCGACGATCGATGTCACCGCACCACCTTACCAGACCGGGCGTGTCGTGGCCGCGTCAAGACGGCTATCGCGGTAGGCCCAAACCGCGCGTCGCGATGATGTTCCGGTTCACTTCGCTCGTGCCGCCGGCGATCGTGTAGCTGGGCGCGGCCAGCGCCCAGCGCTCCACCCGGCCCTGAAGTGGCGCGTACTTCGTCCCCGGTTCGAACTGGCCGGCCATCCCGAGGACGCGCATCCCGGTCACGCCCATCTGTCGCTGCAGCTCCGTCCCGAACACCTTGGATATGGACGCCTCGTAGTTCGGCACTCGCCCCTGGCTCTGCATCTCGGCGACGCGATAGCAGAGCCAGCGGCCGAGTTCGAATTCGAGATGGCGCTCTGCCAGCTCGTGCCGGATCTCCAGCCGCTTTCGCAGCGCAGGTTCCGTGCGCGTGAAGTCGACGAGCGCGTTAAGCGTGCTGCGCGTCATAACGACGCGGTTGATGGAGCTGCGTTCCTGGTCGAGCGTCGTGGTGGAGATGTACCAGCCGCGATTCTCGTCGCCGACGAGACAGTCCGCGGGCACGCGAACGTCTTCGAGGAACACCTCGGTGAAGTGGTCAGTGCCCACCATGTTGTAGAGCGGGCGGATGTTCACGCCGGGCAGCTTCATGTCGAGCATGAAGTAGCTGATGCCCTTGTGCTTGGGCACGTCGGGGTCGGTGCGGGCGAGAAGGATGCCCCAGTCGGCGTGCTGGGCGCCGCTGCTCCAGATTTTCTGGCCGTTGAGGACATACTCGTCGCCATCGCGCACCGCCCGGGTCTGCAGCGAAGCGAGGTCCGAGCCCGCGCCCGGCTCGCTGAAGAGTTGGCACCAGTGCACGTCCGCGGTGCGCATCGGCGGCAGCCAACGTTCTTGCTGGTCCTTCGTCCCGTACATCATCAGCGCCGGTCCGGCCAGCCAGACTCCCTGGTCGTAGGCGCCCGGCGCGCCCGCGCTGCTCATCTCCTCCATATAGACGGTCTGGGTCATGTAGCTCGCGCCCTTGCCACCGAAGGCGGCGGGCCAGCCCATCGTCATCCAACCCCGGCCGGCCAGCTTCTTGCGAAAGGCTTCCGTGAACTCGCTACCGCCGGGCGGCAGATGGTCGCGGTCGTTGCGCATGTCCCAGTCGTCTCGCGGCAGTTCGGCGGCGAGGAAGTCGCGCAGCTCGGCGCGGAATGCGGCGTGTTCGGGCGAATCCTTGAAGAGCACGGCGTCCCCCTGTCGGATGGAGTGCGGCCGAGTATAGAGCAGCGCTGATCGAGGGGGGCTGAGTCAACGCACAACGCGCCGGGCTGTCCAACCTCCGGCCAAGGCTGGCGGCCAGGAGTAGAATCTGGTTGGCCTACCTCGACTACAGTCGTGCTATGAGGCGCCTTGCGACTCTCGGCGCCGAAGGAGTAGGCAATCCCCTCTTGGAAGGCCATATGCCGCAATTACCACTCAGTTACGCCAATGGGGTGACGGCCGTCTTGTTGAGAATCATGGCGTGGGACTTGTACATCGCCAAGCGGGAACTAAAGGTACAGGACGTGGTTACAGAGCAAGTACAGATCGCCCGAACCAAACTTGGCCTTAAACCGCTCGCCAGTTCGTATCCATGGGCGGGCCCTGCCGCCAGCAGCGCGAGGGTAGCGCATGTACTCACCGGGTACAGATATCGAGTATCTATCTGGTCAATGGGCAGTCAACAGCAACACGGAGCTGGGTCAACCTCGCTCG
>JAYUAG010000312.1:0-1706 GCA_043741475.1 Thermoflexaceae bacterium
GAGGTCGGCCGCGAGGTCCGGGAGGATCGCCCAGATGAGCGCCCGCGCCGTCTCTGCGCTCCCCAGCCCAGGGCCGACAACCGCGGCTTCGTAAGCCAGCCACTCGCCCCGGATCGAGATCGCGGCAGACGCCGCCAGGCCGCCATCCGTGTCCGTCGCCTGCGGGAGCCACGTTGCCTCCGCCAGGGCGCCGGCGAGCACCGGTACGAGGTCTTCCGGACACGCGACCGTCACCAGGCCCGCGCCGGCGCGATAGGCTGCGGTCGCCGCCAGCCGTGGCGCCCCCACGTAGCGTCGCGAACCACCAACCACGAGGACCTTCCCGAACGTCCCCTTGTTCGCCGACTCCGGCCGCGGAGGTAGCGCCGTGCGCGCCCAACGCGCCGTAAGTAACTCAAGCTGCACTGCGTCCTGCGCTTCCCGCGGGATGCTGATTTCGACCACCTGGACGCGACCTATGACGCCGCTCGCGGGCGCCTGGTACATGCCCACCTTGGGCAAGCCGAAGGTCACGGTCAGGTCCGGCGGGACGGTGAACGGGTCGACGGCGCCGCTGTCGGCGTCCACGCCGGTCGGCAGGTCGCACGCCAGGAGCTTCGGCGGCGCGTAACCCGCGCGCGCCTGACGGAGCCGCGCGAGCGCAACGGCGAGCGGCTCCTCCGGTTCCAGCGCCCGTTTCTGACCAATCCCGAGGAGGGCATCGACCACGAGGTCGGCGGTGGCGAGCGTCGCGCCCAACTGTTCGAAGCCCGCGTCGTCCTCGCCCGCGAGGACCGTGACGTCGTGACCTTCCAGTTCGTCGAGCATCGTTGGCTCACGGCGCGCGCGAGGCACGGCCACGACGACCTCGGCGCCCCAATCGGCGAGGTGGCGCGCGGCGACGATGCCATCGCCGCCGTTGTTCCCCGGCCCGCAGAGGACGACGATGCGGCGTCCCTCCAGTGTGCCCAGCAGCATCCACCCTTCCTGCGCCACGGCGAGCCCGGCCTCTTCCATCAGCTGGCGTTCGGAAGTGCCGGCGGCAACTGCCGCCGCTTCGAGGGCGCGCATCTGCGCGGAGGTGACGAGCTTCATCGCAGTCCCTTTTCTTGAATCAGGCGGAGCGCGCTCTCGCCTCGCCGGGGCGTGTCTTCGAGTTCCGTGAGTTCGCGTTCGCCGACCACGGATGCGATCGCGTAGAGCTTCGAATGGGTCAGGCTGATCTCCAAGCCGCGCAGCTTGATGCGCTCGGCGCGGGCGGCGCCACGGCCATAAAGGAAGACGAGCGGCTTCCCACGGCGATTGGGGAGGACCTCGATGTCGCGCCAGCCGACGCCACGGACGCCCGTGCCGAGCGCCTTCATCACCGCCTCCTTGGCGGCCCAACGGGCGGCGAGTTCATGCACCCTCCCCCGGCAATGGGCGATTTCATCGGGCGTGTAGATGCGTTGCAGGAAGCGCTCGCCGTGGCGCGCGATCACGTCCTCGACACGGTCGATCTCGATGATGTCGATCCCCACAGCGTACTTCGTGGCCATAGAGCGGCGATGGTACGTCACAGCCCGGCAACGAGCCGCGAGCGTCTGCGGGAACCGCGCGCGTGAGCACGCGGGTAGGGATTCTTTCCACCAACGGTCGCCCGCTACCCGGCTACGCCCGGATTGCACCCGGCGCAGCGGGGATGTATCCCCCGTTACACAACTCTTGCGCGCGAAGCGATACTATTC
>JAYUAG010000313.1:0-1704 GCA_043741475.1 Thermoflexaceae bacterium
GCCAGCCCAACAAAGATCCTGCTCACCCATTCGCACGGGGACCATACGGCTAGCATCGACGGCTTGAAGGCGCGCTACGGCTGCAAAGTCTATGCCGACGCCCGCGAGCCCTGGCTAAAGGACGGCCAGATGGATGAGGCCATCACCCACGGCGATGAAGTGACTGTCGGCAATCTGCGCTTTCGCGTTGTAAGCGTCCCCGGCCATACCCCCGGGAGCACGACGTTCGTCTACGAAAAGCACGCCTTCGTTGGCGACACGCTCTTCCCCGGCGGCCCGGGCCGAACGCGTACAAACGCCGACCTCCAGCAGGAACTCGTCTCGATCACCACCGAACTCTTCGCCCTGCCGGATGACACGCATGTGCACCCCGGCCACGGCCTTGCCACCACGATCGGCGCGAGCAAGGTGGAGCACGCGGTCTTCGCTGGAAAGCCGCACGACCGTGACCTGCACGGCGATGTTAGTTGGGCCGACTCCTGAACGGCGCCTAGGGCGTGGGCAACCGGTGGCTCGCGAAGAACTGCCAGATCAACGCGTTCGCGCTGACTTCGTGGGTCGTCGGGCCAACCCCTCCGGCGTTATCCGCAGCGTCCGGCCAGGTGTGGCCGCCGTCGTCGATCACGTAAAGCACAACATCGGCGCCGCCGCAGCCGCGGTAGCTTTCGCGCCAAACGTGTTCGGTCACAGGCACGATCTCCTGCTCCGTTGAGCAGCCATTGTGGGTAGCCCACTCCGCCATCGCCGGTCGGGCGGTCTCGAACGGCACGTTGTAGTCCACGGTGCCGTGCAGCGAAATGACGGGCATCGGCCGCCCGTCGCAGCCCTGGTAAACCACCCCCGAGACCGGCGCGACGGCGGCGAAAATGTCCGACAAATAGCAACCCACCTGGGACGCCATCTCTCCCCCGTTGGAATGCCCCGTCGCGTAAATGCGCCGAGGATCGATGCAGAGCGCCGCCCGGGTTGCCTCAACAATCTTCCGCGTCACTTCCACGTCGTCGATCCCCGCGCCTCCGTACACTCCCACCACATCCCATTCCTGTGGCTGCCCGCTTCCCTCCGGCGAGACCAGGATGAACCCTTCGCGATCCGCAAATGGGACCAGCCCGCTGTAGGTCTCCTGCTCGAGCGCCGTCTTAGACGACCCGTGGAAGTTCACCACCAGCGGCGTCGGCCGGGATGGGTTGTAGCCCGATGGGAGGTGAACGCGGTAGCTCCGGTCGCCGTCTGGTGATTGCACGGAGGCGATCATGTCGCCTCCGTGCTGCGCGGTGCCACAGCCCCCACTCCCGCCGCCCGGGGCGGGGGACTCCAGGCTCGGCTCAGTTTTTGCGGGCGCCTCGCCCGCCGCTATCGGCGCGGGCGTCGCTTCGGGCTCGGTGAACGTGAACTCTCCCCCCGCGCCGCCCCCGCTACAGGCCTGGAACAGCACAGTAACCAGGAACCCGGCGGCAGCAACGATACGCATGGTCTGATTATCACCCCCACTCAGTCATCCGAGTCTGGTTTACCACCCGTTTGCCGTGGATTGTTCATAGTCGAGGCGCGCCTCGGCCGTATTCGAAGTAGAATCCCGTTTGGGAACGGAGATTCGATGACCCACCCGCCTAACCCGCCTGAGCCCGGCCGCCTCCAACGCCGCAAAGCCCGCACTCGCGAGGCGATCGTCCAGTCCGCAACGGACCTCTTCCACCGCAACGG
>JAYUAG010000314.1:0-1703 GCA_043741475.1 Thermoflexaceae bacterium
GCTACGGATACACCGAGGCCGAGTACCTGCTCGAAGGCGTCGCCACCCGCTACCGCCTGGCGTCGGGCGACGAGCTGTCCCGTGACGGCCACTGGGAGGTCGTTCCTGCCGGTGAAGCGCCCTTCAAAACACGGATGTTGGTCTACCGTCCGAGCGATCCCGCTCGTTTCAACGGCACCGTGATCGTGACGTGGAACAACGTCACCGCCGGCTACGACCTGTTCAGCGCCGAGAGCCTGGAGCTGTTCGAAGGCGGCTACGGTCTCGTGTGCGTGACCACCCAGAAGGTTGGCATCGAAGGCCTGCCGCCGGAGCCACAGGGGCTCGCAGCCTGGGACCCGGAGCGCTACAGCACCCTCTCCATCCCGAGCGACGACTACTCCTATGACCTGTTCACGCAGGGGGCGCTCGCCGTCGGTAGGGAGCGGTCGCGCCAGCCGGTCGACCCCATGGGCGGGCTCGACGTGCGGCACGTCGTCGCGCAGGGCGGATCGCAGTCTGCGGGCCGGCTCGGGACGTACGTCAACGCCATCCAGCCGCTCAGCCGCGCGTTCGACGGCTTCATCCTCACGATCTATTTCGGTTCGGGCAGCGCCCTGGAGGTCGGCGACACGGTGGTCAACATCAACGCGCCGGCTGCTGTGCGGCCGAGCGACCGCTTGCGCGGAAGCAATCTGCTGCGCGACGACCTCGGCGTGCCGCTGTTCGTGGTGAACTCCGAGTTGGAGGCCATCGCCTGCTACCCCGTGCGCCAACCCGATACGGACACGTTCCGCTACTGGGAATCGGCCGGCACGTGCCACGTCTCCGCCCAGGGACAGCGCGACCGCCAGGCCAAGTTCGTCCGCGACGGCGTGCGCATGCTCCCCCTGTCGCAGGGCATCAACCGCATCCCCATGATCCCGCTCTACGATGCGGCCTTCCACCACATGCATCGCTGGCTGACCACGGGTACGCCGCCGCCGGCGCAGCCGAAAGTGGACTTTGCCGGCGACCCGGCAGCGGTGGTGCGAGACGAGCACGGCATCGCCGCCGGTGGCATTCGGCTGCCCCAGGCCGACGTGCCGCTCGCCCAGAACAGCGCGATCCCGCTCACGGACGACATCTTCGCCTTGCTCGGCGGCTCCAGCCACGCGTTCTCGCCGGAGAAGATCGTGGGTCTGTATGGCCACAAAGCGTCGTACCTGGCGAAGTTCGAGGCGGCGGCGGAGCGCGCTGTGGCTGCAAGAGTGTTGCTCCCGCGCGATGTCGCCGCGCTGATCGCCGAGGCGGCCGCGACCTGGCCCCAGTAAGCGCAGAGCGTTAGCGGCGATTGAAGGCGGGCGGGCGCTTTTCGCGGAACGCGCTTACCGCCTCGGCGTGGTCCGGCAGGCGTTGGGCGATCTGGTCGCGCAGGTTCTCGCGCTCCATCACCGCTTCGAGGTCCGGATCCAGCGGGTTCCGCGCGAGCAGTTCCTTGATCATCATCACCGCCTCGGAGGGGTTGTTCGCGATCTCGTCCGCCTTCGCCAGCGCGACATCGAACAACTCTTCGCGCGTCGTCACGGCGGTGACGAGGCCCATGCGCAGCGCCTCATCCGCGGGGACCATGCGGCCGGTGAGGCACATGTCGGTGGCGTGCCCCAGCCCGACGAGCTGCGCGAGCAGACGCGTCGAGCCGAGTTCTGGCATCAGGCCCATCTTGATGAAGCGGATGCTGAGCT
>JAYUAG010000315.1:0-1700 GCA_043741475.1 Thermoflexaceae bacterium
CAGATTTGAACTGCGGGTCTGTTCGTCCCGAACGCGCGCTCCGCTCACCCCGATCGGGTCCACACCTGCATTCACGAGCACCCGGATAAACAGGAACGAACTGCCCCAGACGAGCGCCAGGAAGGCCACCGCGGCCATCTGTCTCGTGGTCATGGCCCCTGGCCCACACCGTGGCCTCTGCGCCCGAACTGCACCGCAGCCGTCTCCGTGAACAGCGTCCTCCAGTCAGCCTCGTTCATCGGCGGCCCGGTGAATCCGGGACACTCGAGATGGCGCAGCAACAGCGGTACCAGGGAAGGCACACGCCCCCTGAGTGCCGTGGCGATCGCCGCACGTGCGCCCGCCTGGTCGCCATGCCGGGGGCGCCCGCTTTCCCGGTCGATCACCACGATGAAGTGCGGATAGAGGCGGCAGGCGTCCGGGCGCCCGTGGTACTGGCTGCACCTCAGATCGTCGTCGAGCAGCGTGCAACGTCCTTCGTTGCGCGCGAGCAGATAGGGCTGCGCCAGCGGCAATGTGATCGGCTCGCCCGCGTCACACTCGAGGAACGTTACCGGACTCCAGCCGGAGGCGGCCGCAAGCCGCGCCACCTCGGCCTCGCCCAGCGGGACACTGAACGCCTTGCAACAGTGCGCGGAACACGTTTCCGCCTGGCAAACGAAGGCCGGTGAGCCTGGCATCGCAAGTCCGTAGGCGCCGAACCGTGCCTCCACTTCGGCCCACACGCGGGCCATCGCTTCCAGAGGTTCACGCAGCTTCACCAACACAGCGTAATTGGCTTTGCCCTTTCCGGGGTGAGCCGCTACCCTTCACGTCCGCTTGGTGGCCTGGATTGGACAAACATCCGTGACTAACGAATCGACGACGGAATCGCTTCCCCCCGAAGGGCGCTCGCGCCTGCGCCGCCAACTTTCCGAACAGGCGGTCAAGCTCGTGACCAGCAACCGCTGGGACGATGCCGTGAATGCCAACCGGGAGATCCTGCGCCTCTTCGGCGATGACCCGGAGACGTATAACCGCCTCGGAAAGGCCCTTACCGAGGTCGGCCAGATCAGTGAGGCCCGCACCGCCTACGCCCGCAGCATCGAACTCGATCCCGCAAACACGATCGCGCGCCGCAACCTCGACCGCCTCGCCTCGATGAAGGACACCGTCGCCGCGAACGCCGGATCAAGCCAGCTCGATACCCGTCTCTTCGTCGAAGAGAGCGGCAAGGCCGCTGTCGCTACGCTTCAGGCAGTCGACGTGAAAGCGGCGCGCGTGCTCGACCCGGGAGATGTCGTTTCGCTCGAACAACAGGGCAACGCCGTCAACGTTACGACGAACACCGGTCAGTACCTTGGCATGGTCGAGCCCCGCATTGGCCTCCGGCTTTCCCGCCTGATGGAGGGTGGCAACCGCTACAGCGCCGCGCTCGTCACCGCCTCCGGCGAAATCCGCGTGATGTTGCGCGAAACGTTCCAGCATTCGTCCCAGATCAATCGCGTCAGTTTCCCGCAGGCCCGCGCAACCGACTTCCGTTCCTACACGCGCAAGGGCCTCTTGCGCGGCGAAGACATGGACTTCGCCGAAGACGACGACGAGCCAGAGGACGAGCCCGAAGAGTGGTCCGAGACCGGCGAAGAAGCCGAGACCCGTCCCGTCGAGGTCGATATCGACCGGGACGACGAAGGCTTCGACTAGATGGCCGTTGGCGGTTG
>JAYUAG010000316.1:0-4239 GCA_043741475.1 Thermoflexaceae bacterium
GCTGAAGTACGACTGGATGACGCCGGTGACCGATGAGAGCGCGACGAGGCCGACCATGATCAGCACGAGGACGTTCAGCAGCCGCCCGTCACCGGGCTGAGCGCCGCGCGGCAGGGCGTCGTCGATCAGGCGTTGCAGGAGGTAGGGCGGACCGAGGCCGACCACCGCGCCGATGACGATCGTCACAAGGAGGCCGCCGACGAGGACCGCGTGTGGCTGATGGAGCGCCAGCGCCCTCCGGAGGGTGGGCCAAGTGGGTCGCATCGGCCGTTGCTGGCGGCGGCGGAGGTGGTCTCCCGGGCCGTGGTCCATTGACATTAGCGTGATCCTTAGCCCGCGCGTCAGCAAGGGCCCGCCCAGGTGGCTCGAAGCCCTCAAGCCCGAGACGCGAACCTGGGCCCTCGCTGGCGCTCGGGCTAAGGCCGTGCCCATAAGCGTACGTAGTCCAGGGGTGGCGCCGCTACCGTCCGAACGGGTAGGAAGCTGTTCGCCATAGTGCGCCGCGGCTACGCCAAAAATTCGGGGCACTTGACAACGCTTAACGTCTCGGTGAATTCTTCACGTCGTGACGACGGACATCGACCGTACCTTTGCCGCCCTCGCCGACCCAACGCGCCGCCGCGTGGTCGACCTGCTGCGCGAGCACCCGGCGCGCGCGGGCGACCTGGCGCGGGCGACGGCGATGAGTGCGCCCGCCTTGAGCCGCCACCTCCGCGTACTCCGGCAGGAGGGGCTGATCGAAGCTGACCGGATGGAGGCGGATGCGCGCGTGCAAATGTACCGGCTGCGGCCGGAGGCGTTCCTCGCCCTCCGGGGCTGGCTCGACCAGATCGAGGCCTTCTGGGCGGGCCAGCTTGCCAAACGCGTTGGCGCAGCCAACGGGGGCTCAGTCGATCGTCCCGAACGCGACTACGATTAGGAGCCACTGAAGCGCTAGAGAGCATTTTGGGCTGCCTTAAACGGCGAAGCGCCGCGCCGTTCCCGAAGTTGATCCACCGCATGCTCACAGCGGCCAACACCTCTAAAAATCGTTCTTGACACCCCGTCCACGGACGGCAGAGACTCGCGAGTATTTAACCCGCCCGAAAGCAGTTCTTCCTCAACCGCGCCGCGTCGCAGAAACCCAGTTCCTATCACATTTACTAACGGAGGGATAACATCATGAATCGACGGAACGCCCTAAAGGTCACGGGCGCCGCGCTTGTGGCGGCAGCCGGCCTGCCTGCCTGCTCTGGGGGGGATGACGATCGTGCGGTTGACGATGCCGAGGTCCTCTATGGACATGGTCTGGTCTGGAACCGCGACCTGCCCGGTCCTGCCGGAGACTTGAAGCTGGCGTTCGACCTCCGGGTGAACCTGGAGACAGGCATCGGCTTCGGAACGGCCAATGATTCGGTCCATCCCGAGGCGAATATCCACTTCTCCATCGCCGAGGTAACGACGGAGCGGATAAGCAAAGAGCGTCGCTACACAATGACGGGAGCGGTGACGCGGGCCAATGACCCGAAAAACCTGAACCTGCCGATCCGGATCCTGGCGGAGACGCGCGGAGACACAACTTCGGTCGCTATCGCCATCGGAGAACTTGCCTTCGCGGGCGCCGGCCTCGTCGTGATCGCGATTATAGCGATCCTTATCGGCATGTTGCTTCCGGCCGTGCAGAAGACGAGGGCTCCCGGATAACGAGCCGTGCGCCGCCGGGAATCCAGCGGCGCACATCGTAGGACAGCGGACCAGTCGGCCCCGGAGCGACCGTCAGGCCGTGCGCAGTTCGAGCGCGGCACGGCCCGGAGCGCGTTCGCCGCGCCACATGGCGACGCTCGCGGCCAGCACCCAGAGGAAAAGACGGGCAGGAAGAACGCGCCCGCGATGATCGCAAGGGGCGACGATGTCGAGGGTCGTCACCACGCCGGCCCATCCCAGCCAGCGTGGTAACGCCCCCCAGCCGAGTTCCCGCCATCCCCAGGCGGTACTTCCGCAACGTCATGAACCAGCACAAGATGCTGGACAAGCTCCCCGCCCCCCGCTACGATCCCGCCAACTGGCGAGGAGGCAACGAGATGGGATGCTGGCTGTGCGAGCGCGACGGCACGGAAGCACGCGCGGTTGCGATTTGCGTGTCGTGCGGGGTAGGGCTGTGCGCCGCTCATCACCGGATGGCTGAAGCTCATCGAGTGGGGGGAATGAGCTACGGCGGCTGCTCGCACGCCGGGCTAAGGCCGGCAACGGCTCCAGCTCAGAAGCCGGTCTCGAAGGAGGCGCCGGCGCCTGCCTGAGGCCTGCGTCGAGCGGGAGTGTAAGGCGTTGGCGTCGCTCCCGCGCCTGGCGCACGGTGATGGCGCCTGCCGCACCATCCGATGTTTCACGCGTGATCGTGGGGACGGTTAGGTCAGACCGTAGAGAGATAAAGGAGAGAGTTCGATGACTGAGAAACGGCCACCGGTTACCACAACAGATGCAGGTATCCCGGCATCGAGCGACGAGCACTCGCTGTCGGTAGGCCCGGATGGCCCCCTACTGCTGCAGGACCATTACCTCATCCAGAAGATGGCGCAATTCAACCGCGAGCGCGTGCCCGAGCGCGTCGTTCACGCCAAGGGCGGGGGTGCGCATGGCTTCTTCGAGGTGACAGCCGATGTGACGCAGTATACGAAGGCCGCGTTTCTCAACAAGGTTGGCAAGCGGACGCCCCTGTTCGCGCGCTTCTCCAGCGTTGCCGGCGAGCTCGGCTCCGCTGACACTCAGCGGGACCCACGTGGATTCGCGATCAAGTTCTATACGGAAGAGGGCAACTACGATCTTGTCGGGAACAACACGCCCATCTTCTTCATCCGCGACCCGCAGAAGTTCCAGGACTTCATCCACTCGCAGAAGCGCCTCCCAGTCACCAATCTTCGCGACCACAACATGCAGTGGGACTTCTGGACGCTCTCGCCAGAGTCCACTCACCAGGTAACGTTCCTCATGTCTGACCGGGGGATGCCGCGCAGCTGGCGAAACATGAACGGCTACGGGAGCCACACCTTCATGTGGATCAACGCGGCCGGCGAAAAGTTCTGGGTGAAATACCACTTCAAGACCGACCAGGGCATCGAGAACTTTACCGATAGCGAAGCCAAAGCCATGGCCGCGGAGGATCGGGACCATCACATCCGGGATCTCTTCACGACGATTGAACGAGGAGAACACCCGTCCTGGACGCTGCAGATGCAAATCATGCCGTTCAACGACGCCGGGGAGTATCGCTTCAACCCATTTGACCTGACGAAGGTCTGGCCGCATGCCGACTATCCACCCACCACAATCGGCCGGATGGTCTTGAACCGGAACCCGGAGAACTACTTCACCGAGGTGGAGCAGGCTGCGTTCGAGCCGTCGAACATGGTGCCCGGCATCGGCCCGAGTCCGGACAAAATGCTGCTCGGGCGGCTATTCAGCTACCCGGACACGCATCGCTACCGGATTGGTCCCAACTACCAACAGCTCCCGATCAATGCTCCGCTCTCGCCGGTGAACAGCTACAACAAGGACGGGGCGATGCGCTACCGCCACAACGGCGCCCAGCCCGTCTATGCCCCCAACACGTTGGGCGGGCCCAAGGCCGATGCTGCGCTGGAGGAGCCAGGCTGGTTCGTCAGCGGCGAGATCGCGCGCAGCGCGTATAAACCACACCGCGAGGACGATGACTTCATCCAGCCACGCGCCCTCTGGACGAACGTCCTCACCGAGACCGACCGCGAACATCTGGTCGGGAACATCGTCGCTCACGTGAAGGCTGGCGTGCGCCCGGAAATGATTGTGCGGGTAATCGATTACTGGTCCAAGGTGCACGAGGATCTGGGCGCCAGAGTCGCCAGCGGCCTGGGCCTGGCGGAGCCTGTCCCTGCTGTAGTGTGAGCCGCGCTGGATGGAAGTGATCGCGCGCGGAAACCCGCTCACCTACGCGATCACGGCGATGCGGGCGCTTGTGGTAGATGGCTTCGAGACGAGCGTGGCGACGAATCTTGGCTTCCTCGCGCTCTTCTCGCTGGCCTGCCTGGCCGTGGGCGTGGACCAGTTCCGGCGACGGACGGGTGAGCGGGTCAACTGACGGCGGAGTCCCAAGGCCAGGCAGTGAGTTCCGAGGACCGTGGCAGCCGTCAGCGAGGAGCGCTTCACCCTCCCCGAGGTCTTCCGGACACCCTCGTCGAGGGCTGAAAGTTTAGGACGTGCGGGCGGGAGAATCATCGGCGGAGGCGA
>JAYUAG010000317.1:0-1688 GCA_043741475.1 Thermoflexaceae bacterium
GGCGACGAGGAGAAGCGCCTCGCGCAGCTCCGGGTGATAACGGCCAGCTTCCCCGCGCATCCGCTCGCCGTCACGGCCTTGAAGGAGCTTCGCGACGCGGGCGCGCCCATCGACGCGGCCCAGGAGGGGTTCATCTTCTATCGCGCCGGCGCCCTCGGCGACGCCCTCGCTGCGCTGGAGGCAGCGGTCGCACAGCCCGCTCGAGGCGGGCAGGCGCTTGCCTTCGCGACGTTTTACCTGGGCGCGACCCTCGAAGACCTGCGCCGCCCGGCCGAGGCGATCGCTGCCTACGACCGCGTGCCGTCGATCGCGCCGTCGTCCGTCTACGCCCACCGCGCCCGCTATTGGGCGGCTCGGGTGATGGAGACGACACGAGATTACACGTCCGCCTCCGTGCGTTATGTGGAGTTAGCCAACAGCACGACCACGGGGGAGTTCACTTCCGAGGCCGCTTTCCGTGCAGGTTATGTCCTGTTCGAATCTGGCGCGCCTGTCTCTGCGTCGGAAACATGGTCACGCATTGCCCAGCCCGACGCCCGCGTCCTCTACTGGAAAGGGCGCGCACTCGAAGACGTCAAGGATGCGGAAGGCGCGCGCCGTGCCTTCGAAGCGGCCGCCGCAGCAGGCCCGCTCGACTTCCACGGCGTCGAAGCCCTCCGCCGCCTCGGCCGCCTCCCGGAGGTCAACGTCACCTATCGCGAGCGCGACCTTTCTCGCGGGCCGGACTGGCCGCTTGTGGAGACATGGCTCGCGGCGCATTTCCCGAAAACGGGCGGCGCCCTCCCGGTGAAGGACACGACGCTGGCCACCCAGTTGGCGGCGGCAGGCCTGCGGTCCGAAGCGAGCGACGCCATCTGGGATGCCCTCGGGCGTTCGAGCGACCCGTGGATGGTCCTCGACGCGTTGCGTCTCGCCCACGGCCTGGTGCTGACCTCGACGAGCGCCCGGCTGGCCGACCGCCTCGTGGCGCTGGCGGGCGGCGGCTGGGCGGCCGCGCCGGTTGGCCTACTGGCAGCGGGTTATCCGGCCGGCTACCCCGCGATCCTCGATGCCGAAGCGAAGGCAGCGGATGTCGACCCGCTCTTTCTCGCCGCGCTCATCCGCGTCGAGAGCTTTTGGCAGGTCGATGCGATTTCGCCGGCCGGGGCACTGGGGCTCACGCAGGTGATGCCCGCAACCGGCCAGGGTATCGCGAGTGAGCTTGGCGTACCGGAGTTCGCCCCCTTATCCCTGCTCCAGGCGCCCGTGAGCCTCCGCTTCGGCGCCTATTATATTGGTGTGCAACTGCGGCAGTACCGGCTCCCCCATGCAGCCTTGGCGGCCTACAATGCCGGGCCCGGACGCGCTTCCGCCTGGTTGGCGCGCTGGAGTGGCGGCACGGCGGCCGAGTTCGTGGAAGTGATCGACATCGAGGAGACGAGAGCCTACGTCGAGCTCGTCTTGCAGGGGTATGCCCGCTACGAGGCGGCGTATCGCGCCGGGCGCTAGCGGGAATCAGCGCGAGATGACGGGTGCGGTTCAGGGTTTTGCATGGAATCGGGCCGTCCGCCGAGGCAGTCCGAACCGCGACGGTCACAGAGCGGGTTGTGTCACACGGCGGCCGGAAGGCGGTCGCTCCCGTCGCCGGGCATAGTCGCTACAACCCGCTTGCTGACGCGCGCGGTTCGGACTGTGCAGCTTCGAAGACC
>JAYUAG010000318.1:0-1684 GCA_043741475.1 Thermoflexaceae bacterium
TCTCCGCCGTGGCGGTCGCTCCCGCAGCCGCGCTGGAGACGGCCGAAGTGGAAGAATCCCCGATCGTCGAGGAGATGCACGAAGAGGCGACCGAAGCGACGCTTGAGGCGGACACCAGTGCCGCCCAGGCCGAAGCTGCTGACGCCGCCGAGGCTGAAGCCGTGGACGCCCCCGCCTCCCACAAGGGCGAAGGCGAATCGGGGACTTAACACTGGCGCCCGCGAAGCGGTTCGCGGCAACGGTGAGTTACGAGGGGACGGCGTTCGTTGGTTCGCAGGTGCAACCAAACGGACGGACAGTCCAACAGGAACTGGAAACCGCGGCGAAGGCGCTCTTCGGGACGCCCACCCGCGTTGCACTGGCGGGACGCACCGATTCGGGCGTCCACGCCAGCGGCCAGGTAATGGCTCTTTCAGCGGAAACGTTGCTGGAGCCGAACACGGTAGGCCGGGCGCTCAACGCCCACCTGCCGCCGGATGTCGCGGTACGAGCAGTGCGTGAGGCGCCAGCGGATTTCGATCCGCGACGCTGGGCGCGCCGCAGGTGGTACCGTTACACGATCGCTCACGGTGAAGCGCGCGATCCGCTGACGCGCCGCACTGCCTGGCAGATCGAGGGCAACCTTGATGTGACGGCGATGCGGCAGGCGGCGAGCGCACTCATCGGCCGGCAGGACTTTCGAGCCTGCTCTGGCCACCTGGAGCCGGGACGAACTTCGGTTCGCACCGTCTTCAGTACGGACTGGTCGAGCCACGGCTCAACCAGCCTGTTCGATATCGAGGCAGACGCGTTTCTGCCGCAGATGGTTCGCCGCATCGTCGGCGGCCTTGTGCGAGTGGGACGCGGAACCGAAAACGTGGAGGAATTCGTCCGCCTGCTCCGGCGGGCAGAACCCGGCGCAATCGCCTATACGGCGCCCGCGCATGGTCTCTGTCTCCAGCGCGTGTGGTACGACGAGGGATACGGCCTATGAATACGACAGTGCGAATTAAAGCTTCGCAGATCTACAAAGACTGGCACGTCATTGACGCCGCCGGCCGTCCTTTGGGACGCGTCGCGACCGAAGCGGCGATTCTCCTCCGCGGGAAGCACAAGCCAACGTACGAACCCCACCTCGATGATGGCGACTTCGTCATCGTGATCAACGCGTCACAGGTACGGGTCACGGGCCGGAAGGCCGCGCAGATCAAGTACTACACCCACTCCGGTTACCCGGGCGGGCTTAAGACGCGTTCTTACGAGGAGCAGCTGGCGCAGTACCCGGAACGCGTCCTCGAGAAGGCGATCTGGGGGATGCTCCCGGGCGGGCCGCTGGGCAAGGCGATGTTCCGCCATCTGAAGGTCTACAAGAACGCGAACCACCCGCATCAATCGCAGCTTGCTGGCAGCGCGAAGGCTCAGGAGGCGCGCCCGGCGGTGACCGCCCCTGGTCCCGCGAAGCCCGCCCGGTTGCGACCGCTGGCAGTCCCTCAGGTCCTTCCGGAGCCTGTTGCCAGGGTAGCGCCCGCTCCGCGGCCGGTTACGGCCGCCAAGCCCGTTCCCAAGGCGACGCCCACCCCGAAGACGAAAGTCGTCCCGAAGGCCACGGCCGCCCCGAAGGCGAAGGCGCCCGGAGCCGGCAAGGTGGAGACGCCGGTTCCGGACGAAGCCATCCTCGCGCCTGAGGCCATCGAACCGGTGATTC
>JAYUAG010000319.1:0-1684 GCA_043741475.1 Thermoflexaceae bacterium
CGCGCCGGTGAGGATCACTCCCCGGACAGCGCGGTCCCGGTCGGCGCGTGCGAGTGCGTCCGGCACCTCACGCCCCATCGGCCCCGTCCAGGCGTTGAGCTTCTCCGGGCGGTTCAGGGTGATGATGGCGGCGCCGCCATCGACTTCATAGAGGATGTCGCTGTAGTCCATGGGTATCTCCTTCGTGTGGGCGGCAGTATACCGCTCGGGTGATGGGTCACGAGTGCTGAGGGCGCCGGAGCGGGAACTTGCCAGCGGGCATTACGGCTCAGGGCCTCATCACCCATCACTTTGCCCGTATAGTCGCCGCGAAACGAGGTCCACCATGGCCAACCTGCCCGGATTCGGAAACCCGCCGACGATGCCCGCCCAGTATGCGACGCTCATTGAGCGCCTGCTCCAGTATTGCGAGTGGGGCGCCGACGGGCTGACGCGCGAGCAGTTCAACGACACTTTCGCCGGCACGACGAACTCCGCCGGCTTCGACATCTGGCACGTCGTGCGGACGATCGACAACATCATCCATTTCGTCTTCGAGCGTGAGCAGCCGGTCTGGCTGGCGCAGTCGTTCCACGAGCAGTGGGGCCTGCCGAAAGTAGACCAGGGAACAGGGATGGAAGAGGCGTTAGCGCACGGGCTCCCCTTCCCCGAGCCCACCGAATTCAACCGCTACACCGTAGCGGTGAAGGAGGCGGTCGTGCCGCGGGTGGCGGCGATGAGCATGGAGTACCTGGCCACGCCGCTGTTCATCCGTCCCTGGGGAGACGTGCCCCGCATGGAGGCGATCGGCCACGGTCTCATTGGCCACGGCAACGGCCACCTGGGGCGCGTTTCGCTCGCGCGCAACCTGTATGGGCTCAAGGGTCTCCCCTTCTGAGGATAGGCGAAGACGCTGGCGCGCCGCACGGGCTCGTTCGTCGTCCGGCGCTCTGAACGGCCGGTCCAGGCGGCCCATCTCTCAAGCATACGACCGACCTGGTAGCCGCTTTTACGGGTACATTCGCGGTCTCGAGTTGGCGTGTGCGCCGGCAAAGGTCATTGGGGCTGGCGCGATTGGTCGAACTGCTGGTAAGCGGCCGCGACATCGAAGCCGAAGGCGCGTTTGAAGGCCTGCTCCCAGCCGTCGCCCGCGCTCAACTCGTCCCAGAACTTCAGGACCACGCTGTCATTCTGGCGCCGCGCGAAGAAGGCGATGGCGGCGGCTGCGAGATCTTCAGATGCCGGGTTCGGTGTCGTGGCGAACGACGACGGGGCGTTCAGCGTCGCCAGGCTCACCGGGTTGGCCTTCACGGCAGCCTCCCAGCGGCTGCGCTCAGCCGCGGACGCATCGGCAAAGCGGCCGCTGAGGGCGACGTCAGCAAAGTACTTACTCGCGCCGATGGTCAGCCAATAGGGCACGAGCTGGAGGTTCGCGTTCGAGGCCTCGTATTCGTGTAGCCGGAAGAGCGTGGTAGCAAGTGCGCCGAACACGCCGGCCGGCCTCTCCATGCCCGGGTAGCCAAGGTTGACGTAGATGTCGCGAGCAGCCAGCGTCGCCGGCCGCTCGCCGGCGCTGACGAACTGCACGAGCCTGCGCACGGGCGGCAAGGGCCGTCCTTCGACCTCAAGCGCGCCTTCGAGCCCGACGGTCGACTTGAAGAAGTAGATGCGATAGCGCGAAGTCTTGCGGCCGGTGATCACCTCG
>JAYUAG010000320.1:0-4217 GCA_043741475.1 Thermoflexaceae bacterium
GCCGGGGCGTCGACGCGGGTCGATATCCTCACCCGTCTGGCCGCGCGGGTAGGCTATCTGACGGTCGCGCCGGGGTCCACCACGCCGACGAGCGACCTCTCTTTCTCGACGCCGTCCTTCGCGCTGGTACAGGGCGAAGACGCCGCCTCGGGACTGAGGAAGCTGCTCGCGCCGGTGAACGACGGCCTTCGTACGGACATGGCGGCCACCTTCGGCATCGTGAACCGTGACGACCGGCGCTGGGTGGCGACGATGCGGCGGCTGGCGCCCGTCGCCTGGTGGCGGCTACACGAGCAGACCGGGGGCAGTATCGCCCAGGACGCCGGACCGGCGGTGGCCAACGGCAGCTACCAGGGCGGCGCGACGCTCGCCGGCGCCGGGCCGCTCGTCGCCCAGCCGTCCTTCGCGGTTGCCTTCGACGGTGTGGACGACCAGGTGCGCGTCACCACGCCGGCGGCGCTCAACCTCGTGAACGCCGTCAGTGTGGTGGCGTTGGTGAAGCTGCCAGTGGGCGCCGTGAATGCGGGGCTGCTTGAGAAGACCGTCGCGAACGCCGTAAACACACAATACCTGTTGTTCTACGAGGGCACGCAGCCCAAATTCCGGGTCATGAAGGCCGGGGTTGAATACAACGCGTTCGGTTCTTCGCCGGGCGCCGCCGATGGCGCGTGGCGCCTTTTCGCCGGTACCTACGATGGCGCCACGGTGCGCATCTACATCGATGGGACCGTGCTCGCCACGACCGCGACGGTGGCTGCGCCGATTGCCGGTGGGTCGGGCGATGTCTTCCTCGGCGCGCTCGCAGCCGCCTACCGGCTCACCGGGAGCCTCTCGGAAGTCGCGATCTTTGATCGCGGTCTCAGCGGCCTTGAGGTTGGCGCGTTGCAGTCCGCGCGGTCGCCCGCGGCCTTCGCCATCGGCGGCGGGGGCGAACACCCCGTCGCCTCGGTTGCATCGCGGCGCGAACTGGCCCGGGCGAACTGGGAACGGCTGCAGGGGCCGGACCGCTACGGTGACGCCTTCGACGCAGCCGCCATCGCCGCCGCTGGCCCACGGCGCGAATGGCTCCGCCAGCTCGACGCCAACACCGACACGCGCGCGCTTTCCTACGCCGCCGGGGCGTTGCGACGCACCCTCGAGGATGGCTCTGATCTTGGTACGGCCGTCGCGCCCTGGCACGCCGGCCTCGAACTGTTCGACCTCGTGCAGCTGAATCCGCCCGCCCCGTCCGTCGCCACGCCGGCGATCTACCGCGTGAACGGCCTCGCCCTCGACTATCGCCGCGAAGGCGGGCCGCCTCGCTACGACGCGATTATCACCCTGGGAGAACCGTGAAATGGCACTGCACCGTGGGACCCTCGTCAGCTTCGACAACGCCACCTGGACGGCGAGCGTCCGTCTCGACGCCTCTGCCCCGCAGCGCTTCGACGGCGTGACCGTGGCCGCGAACATCGCCGCCGCGGAGATGGTCGCCGCCCGTCGCGTTCTCATCGACACCGGCCTGAGCGGCGAATCGGGCGAGCTGGTGCTCTACGCCGTCCTCAAATGACAACGCCTCAGGTAGTCGTGGCCCGCCGTGGCCACGGGCAGTCGTGCCATGCCAGACGCATTGGACGACCGTCCGACCCGTCTGGTGTGCCCTTGACAGCCGCGTTAGAGTCTCGACCGACGGAGGTGACCCATGCCCGCTGACAGTCTTCGCGTTGGCAACGTCGAGATCATCACCCTTACCGACTACGAGGGCGCTCTCCCGTTCACCCTCGACCAGATCTTCCCGGGCGTTGCCCTCGAACAGTGGGAGCCCTATCGGAAGCGCTACCCGCGCGCCTTCCCGACCCCGGACACCTGGGGGCCGCATTTCGGCGGCATGGCGGTGCGGTCGGAGGGCCGCCTCATCCTCGTCGATACGGGCGCCGGCCCCGAACCGATCCCGCTGCTTGGCGGCTTCGAAGGGAAGCTCGTTGGGAACATGAAGGCCAGGGGCGTTGACCCGGCAGATGTCGACATCGTGTTCATGACCCACGCCCACATCGACCACATCGGCTGGAACATGGCCTCGGACGGACGCCCCACCTTTCCCAACGCCCGATATGTGCTGCATACAGCCGATTGGGCGGCAGCGAAGGATCTCGAAGCGTTCATCATGCAGTTCGGTGCAGGCCCATACGTCGACCGGGCGCTCGCGCCGCTCGAAGCGCTCGGGGTGCTCGACCTCACTGATGGAGACCGCGCGCTCACGGGTGAGGTTACCGCGATCGCCACACCGGGCCATACGCCCGGCCACATGTGCGTGCTCATCTCGTCCGGGGGCGAAAAGGCTCTCATCCCAGGGGACGCTATCGTCCATCCGGCCCTCGTCACCGAGCCCGGCTGGCATTTCGGCTTCGACAACGACCAGGAACAGGCGATCGTCACGCGCAGCGGCCTCCTCGACCGCATCGAAGCGGACGGCATGACGCTCGCTACCTGTCACTTCCCTCACCCGGGCTTCGGCAAGGTAGTGCGGCTTGAGGGCCGCCGCTACTGGCAGCCTGTCTGAGAGGTGACGCGCGTGGTAGCCGCGCCTCCGGTTGCGATGGCCCGGCCCAAGACGACACGCAGCGCTTGGCTACGAGCGCAGGCCCGCGGGCAGGGCCGCCCGCGGCTACCCGATCGTTCGTCGCCGCGACGACTTTCCATTCGGAACAGACCATTTCAGCCGCGGCCACCGCGCCGACGGGCGGGCGTGCCATCTCCGGCGTCGGTGGTGACGGGCGACGCGCGTGGCATCCTTCGTCCGTCCGCGGGCAGGGCCGCCCGCGGCTACCTGATTGTTCGTTGTGGCACAGAATTGTTCGCCACCCGCGCCCCAAACATGTTAGGCTAACGCGAACTACTACGGCCCCGCAGCCGGGAGGCCCCCATAACTCGTTTCGGACGCACAGCCGCCGGGTCCATCCCCAGGGCGGGCGCCACGACCGCCCCCACCTCGACGGCGGCGCGCTCGGCTTCGGCCCTCGCCAACCCCCAGTTCCGGCTCCTCTTCATCGGCAACGTCGTAACGATGATGGGCTTCGGCATGATGCAGGTCGTCCAGGGCGTGCTCGCCTTCCACCTGACGGGCAAGAACAGCTCAGTCGGCTTCGTCGCTATGGGCATGGGCATCCCCATGCTCCTCCTCGGCCCCATCGGCGGCGCCCTCAGCGACCGCATGTCCAAGCGTCTTTTGCTGATGTGTGGCCAGACGGCCGTCGGTCTCGTCTTCTTCGTTGTCGGGCTGCTCACGGTGCTCGGCGTGATCAACATCTGGATCCTCGCCGGGCTAACACTCCTCATGGGCTGCACCTTCGCCGCGCTCATGCCCGCACGACAGGCGTGGGTGGGCGATCTGCTCCAGGGGCCGGCGCTCGCCAACGGCGTCGCCCTCCAGCAGCTTTCGATGAACGGCACCAGGATCGTGGGGCCGCTGCTCGCCGGCGGCATGATTTCGCTCGCCGCGATCGGCATCGGCGGCACGTACATGGTCATGGCCAGCTTCTTCGTGATGGCGATGGCCCTGCTCTTCCTCATGAACCCCACCACGCCACGCAAAGACGGGCACGGCACCTCCGTTTTCGGCGACCTCCGCATCGGCCTGCGTTACACCTGGAACAACCCGGATATCCGCCTCCTCATGCTCATGTTCGCGGGCGTCGTGCTGACCGCGTTCTCCTACCAGCAGCTGATGCCGGGCTTCCTCGAAAACGAACTTGGCCAGCCCGCCAGCCGCGTCGGCGTAATGTTCGGCGCGACCGCTGTCGGCGGCATCGTCCTTACGATCTTCCTCACTCGGAGCAAGATCGTGAACCCGGCTACGCTGATGTTTATCTGCGGTGGCGCCCTCGGCGTGGCCATCATCCTGCTCGCGTTCGCGCCCACGTTCGCTTGGGCCCTCGGGGCTTCTGCACTCGTCGGCGCGTCTTCGAGCGGCTTCCAGATGTGCAACCAGCTCAACCTGATGCAGCGTACCGACCCCGCCTACTTCGGCCGCGTCATGTCGCTGACGATGACGGCCTTCGGCCTGCAGATGATCGTCGGCTTCCCCGCCGGCGCGCTCGCGGACGCCGCGGGCGAACGCGCCACGCTCATTCTGCTCGCCGTCCTCAGTCTCGTGGTGGTCGGCGCCGGTACCCTCGCCTCCCGCTCCCTGCGCGGCATGACCCGAGACAACGCTGCGGCCCCTGCCTCCGAAGCGAAAG
>JAYUAG010000321.1:0-4216 GCA_043741475.1 Thermoflexaceae bacterium
ATCGCTCCCACACCACGACCGAACCACCGGTTGCGATGGATTGCCGTTTTCAAAAATGAACCTCCTCTGTTGCAGGTTCGCACATCCGGGCCCATGAGGCCCGTTTTCCCCTGGCACGTCGCCGCGCGCGGGAAGGATGTGCGTGGCTGGTCGCAACCCAGCCGAATGTCTGGTTTGCACTCGACAGCCGGTGTGGCGGTGGTCGGACCACCCCACCGGCTGAGACCAGTCGCGCGTTTCCGCTCGACCAGCACCTCTCTCTACGCCGCCAGGCTCCGGGGTGATCAGCTATGTACCGCTCCGCAGCCGTAGGTATCCCAATTTTGCAGCGGTCGAGGGCCACGCCCCCCAAGGGACACCGCGACCACCGCGAGCGGCAGCCTCCGAACGCGAACCTGACACAGCGCACCCAGACCGCGTCCGCGAGCACCGCTGCCGCTTCCTCCGGTCGCGGTTCCAACGGTCATCGCTTTTCAGATACTCCCCCTCGCCCACCGCAGTGGGAGAGGGGGTCGGGGGGTGAGGGCACGATGCCGAGACGCCCACGCCGACGCTGTTTCTGATGCCCATCTGTGCAGCGCGGTACGAAGGCGGCTGCATGTAGCAGTCTTGATGTTCGCGCCGGCTGGATCGTGATCAGCTTGGCGCCAACCCGCGTAAAGAGAGCTGACACCCAGGTCCGGGCCCGCCGGCCGGTCGGGAATTGCGGGCGCCCGTGACCGTCTTTGCGAAGTCGCCGTTTTGCGAAGACGGGTGCAACCGAAGAGTCCATAAGAAAGGCTGGATCACATGAATCGATTCGTTCGACTGGCCGGCGCCATCGGGATTGCCGCGGCCATCACGGGGATTAGCTCCGCCACCCTTGGCGGCGCCTCATCCCACCGTGAAGCCCCGAGCATCTCCCAGGACCCCACTGCCGATGCCACAGACCTCTACGCATTCCGGAGCCCGGATGCGCCCGACACCATCACCTTCATCGCCAACTACGTGCCCCTGCAGTCACCCACCGCAGGCCCGAACTTCTACAAGTTCGGCGACAACGTCCTCTATGAGGTCAACATCGACAACAACGGCGATGCGATCGAGGACATTACCTTCCAGTTCCGCTTCCGCTCGGACGTCAATCCGGCGAACGCGTTCAACGGGAACACCTTCCTCTACAACACTGGCGCCGTGGCCTCGCTTGCCGATGCCAACCTCAACCAGCGCCAGTTCTTCTCCGTCAGCAAGCTGACGGGAGAAGGTGGCTCCGTGCGCGCGGGCACGCTGATCGCGGAGAACATCCAGGTCGCCCCCTACAACCCTGGCCCCAAGAGCTTCCCCGGCAGCACCTACGCGACCGTTGCGGCTGAAGCGGTGAAGACCATCGGGACCAACATCAAGGTCTTCGCCGGCCCCCGCGACGACCCCTTCTTCGTCGACCTGGGCGGCATCTTTGACTTGCTGAACGTCGGCGGCGGCGTTGACTACGTCAAGGGCGCGAACGTCCACACGATCGCCATCCAGGTGCCGATCAGCCAGCTGACGGCCAACGGCCTGGCCCCTACCGGCCCGACCGACCCGAACGCCATTATCGGCATCCGCACCACCTCCTATCGCCAGGGCGTCACCGTCCTGCGCGAACTCGGCGGCAAAGACGACACGAACACGACCGGCGCGATCAACCGCGGCCCGTGGACGCAGGTCTCCCGCCTCGACCTTCCCCTCATCAATGAGGTGATCATCCCGCTCAAGGACAAGGACCGCTTCAACGGTTCGCGCCCGAAGAACGACGGCCAGTTCCTCGGCTATGTGACGGGTACGGCCCCTGGTTCGACCGCGACTGCGGCCCCGCACCTGGGCGCTCTCCTCAACATCGTCCTCGGCGTGAACGTGCCGCCGGCGCCCCGCATGGACCTCGTCGATGCGTTGCTCCTCGGCATTCCCGGCCTCAATCGCCCTGCGAACGTGGCCGCCTCGTCCCAGCTCCGGCTGAACATGGCGATCCCCATTTCCGCCACCCCGAGCCGCCTCGGCGCCGTCGGTGGTGACCTCCAGGGCTTCCCTAACGGCCGCCGTCTCGCCGACGACGTGGTCGACATCGAACTTGCCGCGGTGGCAGGCTGCCTCCAGGGTGGCGCCTTCGCGGCCAACTGCACCCTCGGGGATGGCGTGAACCAGAACGATAAGCCGTTCCTCACGATCTTCCCCTACGTCGCCCTGCCGAACGCCTTCGCCGGCCCATGAGTTAACTGAGCGGCCCCTCGGCCGCTCTCACCAGCTATCGCGGCCCCGGGCATGCCCGGGGCCGCGATAGTCACCACACGATCGTCAATCATTCCTGGAGTCCCGCCATGTCCAACACGCCCACATCCGAACCGAATCCCCACCGCGCGCGCGCTCCGTGGCTCTCACGGCAGCGGCTCGCGATCGTTGGCGGCGCGCTCGCCGTCGTCGCCGTAGCGGCCGTGATCCTCGTGCCGCGCTGGGTCAACGGCGATGGTCCGCTCCAGGTCTCCGGGGCGAGCGTCGCCCCCTCCGGCTCCGTCGCCACGGGCACGGATGCGAACATCACCGCGCTTGAAACGAAGCTCGCGAAGAACCCCTCAGACTTCGACTCGCTCCTTGCCCTCGCCGGCGCCTACCTGCAGAAGGTGCGAGAAACGGGCGATCCTTCGCTCTATGGCAAGGCGGACCTGGCCCTCCAAAAGGCCGCGAAGCTCGACCCCGAAAGCGGCGACCTCTACGTCGCCCAGGCTTCGGTACTGCTCGCCCGCCACGACTTCGAGGGCGCGCTTGTCCTCGCGAAGAAGGCCCTCGCCACCGACCCCGAACGCGCGCGATATTACGGCGCCGTCGCCGACGCGCAGATCGAGCTTGGCCAGTACAAAGAAGCGCTCAACAACCTCCAGGAGATGGTGAACCGCAAGCCCGACTTCGCCGCCTTCTCACGCGTGGCCTACCTGCGCGAACTGCATGGCGACCTCGAAGGGGCGATTCTCGCCTTCGAGGCGGCGCTCGATGCGGGCTCCGATAGCCCCGAGAACGTTGCCTGGGCCTACGTCCAGAGCGGTAACCTCAGCTTCGCCCTCGGTAGCTACCGCGAAGCGGACAAGCAGTATGCCCTTGCGCTGCTGCGCTTCCCCGGCTACGCCGGTGCGCTCGCCGCCCAGGGCCGCCTCGCAGCTGCCAACGGTGACGACCAGGACGCCATCCGGCTGTTGCGGGCCGCCTCCGAGCGGGTGCCCCTCGCCGAATACGCGATCAACCTCGGCGACGTCTACATGAAGCTCGGGAAGACCCAGGAAGCGAATCAGCAGTACGCCGTCGTCCGAGCGATCGACCGGCTGCAATCGCAGAACGGCGTGAACACGGACCTCGAACTCTCGCTCTTCCTTTCAGACCGCGGCCTTGACCCGGCCGGCGCGCTCACACGGGCGCGGCTGGCCTACGCCAAACGGCCCAGCGTGCACGCCGCCGATGCGCTCGCCTGGGCGCTCTACCGAAACGGCGATACGGCCGAGGCGATGAAGTACGCCACTGAATCGCTCAAGCTGGGCTCGCGTGAGAGCCAGAAGCTCTATCACGCCGGGATCATCGCGAAGGCCAACGGCGATAACGCGGCCGCCTTCACGTACCTCGAAGAGGCGCTGCGCCTCAACCCGAACTTCAGCATCCTCGCGACGGACGATGCGAGGGCGGCGCTGGAAGCGGTCCGCAAGGGGTAGGCGGGGAGGCCTACTTGTAGACTTGGCCGCTCATCCTGGCTGCGACTTTGAAAGCAGGCTTTTCATTCGAGCACCCGCTCAGCCGTTGTTTCGCCTCGACCGGTCGCCCAGAGCAGCCCCAGACCCAGGACTGCGGCGAGGAGCGATGCCCCAAGGATGCCGATCTTCGCCTCCAGCTGCTGCGACTCACCATCGAAGGCCAGCCCCGTCACGAAGAGCGAGACCGTGAAGCCGATGCCCGCCAGCACGCCCGCCGCGGCGAGGTGGGCCCAGCGCACGCCCGCCGGCAGCACCGCCAGCCCCGTCCGCACGGCCACGTACGAGGCAAGGACGACGCCCAGCGGTTTGCCCAGCAGGAGCCCAAGCACCACGCCGAGGGTGATCGCGCTCGAGGCAGCATCGCCCACCGCCCCGCCCGAGAGGTCGATGCCGGCATTCGCCAGCGCGAAGACCGGCACGATCAGGAACACGACCCAGGGATGGAGGTGGCGCTCCAGCCGCTCGAGGGG
>JAYUAG010000322.1:0-4204 GCA_043741475.1 Thermoflexaceae bacterium
ACCACGACGAGCATGAGCACGCCGATGAGGAAGACCTCCTGCCAGCCGACGCCAAGGAAGGACAAGTTCTTCACCTCCGGGCCGGGGGCCAGGCGCCGGCCCTGCGGGCCTGGCTAGCTGTCCTCGATGCCGTGATCCTTCAGATAGTCTACGGCGTCCTGCACGGTCGCGATCTTTTCGGCGTCTTCATCGCTGATTTCGAGCTCCCCGCCATCGCCGGAAAACTCTTCTTCGAGAGACATGATGAGTTCGACGAGGTCAAGGCTGTCGGCGTTGAGGTCATCGACGAAGCTCGCGGTAGCGAGCACTTCGTGATCTTCGACGCCGAGTTGCTCCACGACGATCGCGCGGACTCGTTCAAGTACGGTGGCCAAGTTTTCAGTTCTCCTGTGGTTGCTGGCTATGATGAAACACGGGCGACGGTTCGGGCTCCCCCGAGGGCGCGCCCTCGCCCCGGATGCGTTCGCTTACGGTCCGCAGCACCCCGTTGATGAACCCCGGAGAGCTGTCGCTGCTATAGCGGTGTGCAAGTTCGACGGCCTCGTTGACGACCGCCCCCACTGGCGCTGCCCGGTCGGTAAGCAGCTCCCATATTGCAAGCCGGAGAATGTTGCGGTCAACGACCGCCATCGTCTCCAGCGGGTAGACCGTGGCCGCCCCACTGATCAGTTCGTCCAGTTCGTCGCAGCGGCGGACGACGCCGCGCACGGCGCCCCGGCCGTAGCCGCTCGGCCCCGGCGCCGTTACTCCTGGCCAGTCTGTCTCCGCCTCAAAAAGCAGACGCTCGAACACGCGCTCCGGGTCGTGGTCCGTCGAGTCCCCTTCGTAGAGTGCTTTGAGGGCGAGCTGCCTCACCTGTCGCATGGCGCTTTGCGTCATGCCATGACCATACCACCGTCGACATGGATGCACTGGCCCGTGATGTAGGCCGCGCCCGCGCTGGCGAGGAACGCCACCAGTGGCGCAACTTCGTCCGCTTCCGCCATGCGTGCGAGCGGCACCTGTGCCAGCACCGCCGCCACTTGCGCTTCAGTCATGCCTGCCGTGATGTCCGTCTTGATGAAGCCCGGCGCCACGGCGTTCACGGTGATACCGCGCGAGGCGACTTCGCGCGCGACCGCCCGCGTGAAGCCGATCATCCCCGCCTTGGCCGCGGCGTAGTTCGCCTGTCCGGCGTTCCCCATCACGCCCACCACCGAGCTGATGTTGATGATGCGCCCGCCCTTAGCCCGCAACATCGGGCGCATGGCCGCCTTCGTCACGAGGAATGTCCCCCGCAGGTTCGTGTCCTGGACGGCATCCCAGTCCGCCTCGCTCATGCGCATGAGGAGGCCGTCGCGCGTGATCCCGGCGTTGTTCACCAGGATGTCGAGGCCACCGAACCGTTCGACCGTCGCTTTCACGATCGCCGCCGCATCGTCCGCGTTCGCGACGTCGCCTTTGAGAGCGAACGCCTCTCCCCCCGCGGCCGTGATTGCCTCGACGACCGCGAGTGCGGCCGCTTCAGCCGTGTGATAGTTGACCGCGACGCGCGCCCCGGCCCGGCCGAGTTGGAGACAGATGGCACGCCCGATGCCGCGCGAACCGCCTGTGACGAGAGCTGCCCTGCCTTCGAGAAGGTTGGTCATGCCGGGCTCCGTCAGAACTGGACCCTCACGGAGGCAGCGTCGTTCACGTTGTAGCAGTTCGACTTGCGCAGCATCCGCTTGATGATCGCGCTGAGCACCCGCCCCGGACCGAACTCGATGAAGGTGTTGACCCCGCGTTCGCCCAGGAGATCGACCGTGCGGCTCCATTGCACGGGGCTGCAAATCTGGTCTACCAGTTCGTTGCGGATGGCGAGCTCTGATTCGATCGGGCTGCCCGTGCAATTGGCGATCACAGGGATGGTAGCGCCGCGAATGCCGGACGTGGCGACGTGATGGACCATGCCGTCCGCCGCCGGCCGCATCAACGAACTGTGAAACGCGCCGCTGACCACGAGCGGTATCACCTTCACAGCGCCACGCGCCTTGGCGTAATCCATCGCGCGGACGACGTGTTCGCGCCGTCCGCCGATGACGATCTGGCCGGGCGCGTTGATGTTGCACACCTCGGCGCCGGCCTCACGGCAGATGTCCTCGCAGTCGGCGATATCGAGGCCGAGGACGGCGGCCATCGCGCCGGGATTCTGAGCGCCGGCCGCCTGCATCAGCTCGCCGCGCGCACGCAAAAGCCGGATCGCCTCATCGAACGCGAGCGCGCCGGCGGCGACCAGCGCTGAGTATTCGCCGAGTGAATGACCGGCCACGAACGCCGGCCGGCCGAGCGCCGCTGTCTCCTCCGTGGCTACCCGCAGAAGCGCGAGACTCGTGACCGCGATCGCCGGCTGAGTGTTCCTGGTTTGCTGGAGTTCCTCTTCCGGCCCTTCGAAACAGAGTGTGCTCAGACCGAACCCGAGGATATCGTCTGCCCGGTCGTAGACTTCGCGAGCCGAGGGGAACCGTTCGTAGAGCTCCTTGCCCATGCCTACGGCCTGCGCCCCCTGGCCGGGGAAGACAAACGCGCGGTCCGGGCGAGGTTCACCGTGGAAGGAGAGGAAAGGGTCGGCCACGGGCGCGGCGGGAATTAGTTGTCGAGTTCCGGTTCGGGCATCGGCATCGCTACGCGACCCCGGTACGTCCCGCAGACCGGACAGGCGTGGTGCGCCAGGCGCGGACTCTTGCACTGTGTACAGGTGACGATGTGGGGAAGGGCGATGGCGAGGTGACTCCTGCGCTTGCCCTGGCGGGACTTGGGATACTTCCGCTTCGGAAGCGGTGGCATAGGTGGTCTCCTTCGAATCAGTACGCAGATCGTTACCCATTGATGAGCTTCATCCTCGCGAGCGCTGCCCAGCGCTGATCGATGGGGCTCCTATCGCAGGCACATGCCGCCACCGTCAGGTCCTGACCGCATTCCGGGCAGAGGCCGGGACAATCGGCACGGCACAGCGGCTGCATCTCTGCGGCCGCTTCCACATACTGCCGGACGGCCTCCGTAATGTCGATCATGTGGCTTGTCGAGACGACGAAGCCATCCTCGCCCGGTGGCGCCTCCACCTTTGCGCCCGTCACCACATCGACCTGTTGGGCAAAGACTTCTTCGAATTCAACCGCTTCGCGATAGCTGAAGGGCGCAACGCAGCGGCTGCACACAGCGTCGATGAACACGGTCGCGCGGCACCGAACCAGGATTGCGCCGGGGAGGCGAACAAGCTCCACCTGGCCGCCGTGGATGGGCGGTTCGGGCGCCAGGGAGTGTCGCCTCGTGGCGCCGATCGGCTCTCGCAAGAGCCCCGAGACGTTGAAAAGCATGGTCGCAACCTCTGCCGCGAATCGCCGAAGATCCAGCATACGCGGGCGCGGGTGGGTGACGGGAGAGGGCTTGAACTGCAGAGCCGGGCGTCAGGGTTTTCGATCGAATTCGGTTGCGAAGGAACAGTTGCCCACACCCCCCCACGCCGTACCCGGCCGAAGCGCTCGCTGACGGGCTACGAGGGCGCCTGATCAGTCCGCGAACGTGAGTGAGCGCCTCTCAAGCGCCATGCCGGGACGCCGATTCCCGAGTCGCGGTATGGCGCCTCATCCGAACCGCGACGGTTACGGAGTGGGTTGCAGAAGGCGCCCAGCGACACCCCTGACCCGCGCACCGCGAACGCTTGGTGGATACGACCCGCTTCCACGGGGCGGCCAACGTGCCGTGGCATCCTCCGCAATCCTGCATGCCTTGTTCTGGGCCAAAATCTGACGCACACCCTCGCTTCGGGTAGGCGTCAAAGTTTTGCACGAGCTAACGTCTAAGCTGGGCGGGAAGCAAGGGCGTCCGTGGCGCCAGTCCGAACCGCGCGCGTAAAGCAAGCGGGTCGTATCCACCAACCCGGACCAGCGCGGCGTGCCGGCCAGCGTAGAATATCAATCACATCAGGCTTCTCGCTTCCAAAAATCAACTGTGATCTTGACTTGTCTTTCGGTTTGCCGCATATTTCCCGCGTCAATCGCGAACCTGCGTTTGGTCCATCGACCTCGTTCCGGCTCAGCACCATGGAGGGAAATCATGTCCGACCGGCCTGTCTGGCGAGTCTCTCGCCGCAAGCTCCTCACGAGCGGATTGACCGCGGGCGCCGGCCTCGCCGGGCTCGCCCTCGTCGGCTGCGGGGACGACGATGACGCCGCGAAGATCGAGG
>JAYUAG010000323.1:0-4197 GCA_043741475.1 Thermoflexaceae bacterium
TGATGGCGTTGCCGACACAGACCGGGACGCCCTCTGCGAGGAGTTCAACAAATGAGCCCGCGACGCGCACTTCGAGGCGCAACGGACGACCGACGGGGAACTCGTGCCGGTTACCGGTCGCCGCCACTGTTTCCCAACGAGTCCCTGACCATGCAGTGATCCCGTACAGGCTGCCGGGAACGACGTTCACTCCGACATAGACTGGTCTTTCCCGAGCGGAGAGCTCAAGGCGACACGATGGCTCATCAGGTTGATCGAAAAGGGGTGGCGATAGCTGCTCAGGCACGTGGCCGTTTCGCGCCACACCAGCACTCGCGTCAAGTTGAAATTTGACGGTGCCTTCCTGAAATTCAGCGTCGGAGCCAAGGACCGCGATCGATACATGCGACGGGCCCGCAACCGCGTCCGGCTGATAGATCATGCGGCCGTCGTTCTGCTCTACGAAGCCTTGGATTGCCACCCACGTCACCTTGTTCGGCATGCGAGGATCATACTTCACTGGTGGCTCATTGCCACAGAGGTTCTAGGGGACATTGGCGGTGCGCTCAGGCCGCCTTGAGGAATGGCACCTGTGGCCAGGCCTTGCCCAGCAGCGGTTCGCTCGGCGTCCCCAGCCAGCGCTCCATCACGGTCGCATAGACCGAGCGGAAGTCCGTCGTGAAGGAGAGGTTGCCGTTGTCGACCAGCTGGGTGAGGCTCGGCGCGTCGCCGTAGAGCCCGCGCTGCACGCCGTTGCCCAGGGCGAACATGACGCTGGCCGAGCCGTGGTCCGTGCTATCGCTGGCGTTGGTCTGGACGCGCCTGCCGAATTCGCTCCAGGTCAAAACGAGCACGTCGTCGGCTTTGCCGTGGGCGGCGAGGTCGTTGTAGAAGGCCGTCAGCCCCTCATCCAGGGTCGTCATCAGGGCGGCGTGGTCTTCCTTCTGGTTCGTGTGCGTATCGAAGCCCCCGAGCGTGAGGTGGCCGACCTTGATCCCGAGCCCGCCCGTGATCGTCTCGGCCAGGAGCTGAAGCCCGGAGCCGAACCCGGTGTCCGGATACTGGACGGCGGAGACGTACTTCGCGTGGACCTCGGCCAGCGCCTTCGAACTCGTCGCCGCCGTGTCGACGGTCGTCTCGAGGAGGACGCCGTAGCGCGAATTCGAGGGGTACTGCTCGTAGAGCTTCATCAGCGTGGCCGTGCGCTGGTCGTTCGCCGGCGCGGCGCCGCCTTTCACCTTGAAGGCGTAGTCCTCGACGTTCTGGACCGAGGGGATGGGGATGCTGTCGCCGCGCAGCTCGGGCGGCGTCGAACCGCCGACGTTGAAGCCGAAGAAGGGGTCGTGCGCTTCGGATTCGAGAGCGGAGAGGCTCCGCCCCAGCCAGCCGTCGTTGAGCTTGAGCTGCGGGTCTCCCGCTTCCCAGATCGCCATCGACTTGAAGTGGCTGTAGTTCTGTTCGGGGTAGCCGACACCGCGGATCATCGCGACCTTGCCGCTATCCCAGAGGCCCTTGATGCCCACAAGCTCCGGCGAAAGCCCAAAACCATCCTGGAGGGGGAGGACCGTCTCGAGTGCTGGCGCGAGGTTCTTCCGCACGGTGGCGTAGGCAGGGTCGGTGTACGGGATCAGCGTTGCGAGGCCGTCGTTGCCGCCCGCCAGCTGCACCATGATCAGGATCTTGTCCTTGAACGCGGGGTTGACGTACATGGGGTTCTGGGCGGCGAAGGCCACGGAGCCCTTGAGTACCGAGTTGCTGGTGGCGCCGATGGTGACGAGGGCGACGCCGCCCTTGACGAAGTCTCTGCGTGAAAACATGGTGGGTCTCCTTTTTCTTGACCTGGTTACTTGACCTGGTTAGATGACCTGGAACTCGGGACTCCCAGCGATCAGGTAGGCAGCGGTGGCCGCCCGTTCCTGCGGGTCCCGAACGGTGTTGAGGTGGGCGACGATGGCGGCGCGTGAGTCCGCCCGCAGGGTGGCATCGATGAGCCGCGCGGCCACACCATCCACGACGGCTTCCGCTGTCAACGCGCTGCTCAATGCCGGAACAGGCAAAGGGCGGCCGCGGTTAAACAGCACCTGGTCGAGGAAGTTGACGCGCGCGAAGAAGGTGCTGGATGAGAGCCAGGATGTGCCTCCTGACCAGCCTGCGACGTTCGGGGGCTCGAAGAGCACCTGGTCCATGCCGGCGTAGTAGGCGGCGCCCCGGCCCCCGCCCCTGCCGCCCGGCCCGGCGTTCTGGAACGTTGTGTCGAGTTCGAGGCCGCGCACGAGGCCGGTGAGCAACTCAATCGGACTGCGCACCTTGCCGAAGTAGGCCTTCTCCGAATAGAACTCGTCGCTCGTCAGGATGGTGCGCACCACGGACCTGACGCTATGGCCGCTGCTGTCCCAGACCTTCACGAGCCGGTCGACAATCTCCGGCTCGGGGTTGTCGTAGGCGAATTCGCGCCAGAGACGGGCGGTGACGAACCGGCCCGTCGCCGGTTGCTCCATGATGATGCGGACGATGTCTTCGCCGTTCCAGTTGCCCGACCTTCCGAGGAAGGTCTTCGACCCGGCGTCGTGAAGGCGAGCCTGGAACATGTATTCGGGCGTGTAGCTGTAGGCGAGCTTCTGTTGCAGGTCGCGCCGTTGCTGCTCGGTGAGCCCGTTGAGCTCGGCCGCGGTGGGCCGCGGCGGCGCAGTCAGGCGCCAGCCCGTAAAGGCGCGAGCGCTCTCGCGAATGTCCATCTCCGTGTAGTTACCCTCGCCCATGGTGTAAAGCTCCATGAGTTCGCGGGCGTAGTTTTCGTTCGGATGCTCGCGCGTGCTCTCGATCGTATCGAGATAGCTGAGCATCGCCGGGTCTTTGCTCACGGCCTGGATGAGGTCATCGAAGCGGCCGAGGGCATTCTTGCGATACAGCTCGTTCTGGATGAACAACCAACGGGCGCGCAGCTGGCCGACCTTGCTGATCTGGCTGGTGAGGAGGCCGTGCCAGATGAAGGTCATGCGCTCTTCGAGGGGGCGGGCGCTGTAGGCCATCCGCGTCAGCCACCAGCGCTGCATGTCCTGGATGAGGCGGCCACGCTGTTGGCCGTCATCCGGAAACTGGAGGATGAAGGCAGCGTTGGCGATGCGGGCATCGAGGGCCGAGTTGTCCACCGTCTCGTAGTTCAAGAGCCTGTCGGCGGCAGCGTCCTTACTCAGCAGAGCGAAGGCTTCGATATCAGCCATGGAACCGCCGAAGCCGGCTCGCCTGAGGAGGTGCGCGGCGCGCTGCTTCGCGTCCGTGAGTCCCTTCTTCGAACTGAGCGGGGCGGTCGTTGGCGCCTGGAGGACCTGGCCTTCGACATCGTGGCGCGCGGCTTCGTCGGCGGCCGGGCTGATACTGCCCCCACCGTCTTTCTGGGCGAACCCGACGATTGCGGCGGCGGTCCCGGCGGCGGCGACACTGGCTGTGCCCGCGAGCAAGGCTCGCCGGGTGGCACGCCGTTGCCAGAGGGAGGGCGGTGGCGCCTGGGGTTGCGATGGTGCTGTCATGCGCGTGCTCCGTTTGGTCTCGCAGCGCGAGACCGGTTCGAAGGTGCAATGGCACAGACGCCCCTCAGGGTGCCGCGCGCGTCTGAACTTCATCTTTCGTTGTCTTGCCATACTACCGCCATCGGATCGCAACCGTACCCTGTTCTTTCACCGTGCTGCGGTAGGCTGCCCGGCACGCGCCATGGCCGTGGCGCCATGTAACGGTCACAAGGATGAGTTGGCGATGGCGGCAACACGGCGCGGTTTTTCCATCGAACGGCACACCCGTCTGAAACTCGCAATCACCGGGGTTTCCGTCGCCGGCTTCGCGGTGGGCTGGGTCGCATTCGGCCGTTCGCACCCGCCCGTGGTCGAAGCGGACCCAGGGATCGATGTCGTAGCCAGCGAGACTTCGGCTCCAACGCTCGCGACAGCGACGCCCACCCGATCTTCTACGGCGACGGCGACATCCACGAGCACGCCGGCGGTCACGCCACGGGCCATTCCATCGACGACGAGCAGCGGTGGCCAGGCGCCGTCCGGGCCGACATCTTCGGCCGGCCAGCCAACCGCCGTGCCGCCGGCGAGTACGCCCGTACCCCAGGCGCCGGCCCCTTCGCCCACGCCCGCGACCGAAGTGACACCGGCCGTCACCCGCCCGGCGGCCACGGCGACCCGCGCGAAGAAGTCACGAGGCTCCTGAGATGAGCTG
>JAYUAG010000324.1:0-1672 GCA_043741475.1 Thermoflexaceae bacterium
GCTTCGGACTGGGTGGCGCGCATTGGCCCGTCCTTACCGCGCCCAACGCCGCGGCAGGCGATACTCAGCGCAGATGTTCACTCGCCTGCGCTCACAACCCCTGCTCACCGCCACTCTCCTGGGGATGCTGGTGGCCCCGCTGTTCGCGGCTTGCGCTTCGAAGCCAGAGCCCGCTCCTCCTCCCGGCACGAGCGTGACCTCGTCACTCCCGCCCGTGACAGCGTCTCCATCGCCGGCCGCCGTTGCGTCTCCGGCCGCCAGCGCGCCGCTTACTGGCGGCGCCGCCTGTTCAGCTTTCCCCGCCGGCTCAACGCCCGGCCAGACCAGTGCCCTGCGCATCACCTCCGGCGGCATCGACCGCACCTTCCGCATTCACATCTCCGCCAGGTTAGCGGCCGCGGACCGCGCCCCGGTGGTCCTGAACTTCCACGGCCTCGGAAGCAACGCCACCGAGCAGGAGTTTTACTCCGGGCTCGTCCCCGTGAGCGACCGCGAGGGCTTCCTGCTGGTCTCCCCGGACGGCACCGGCGCCACGCGCGGCTTCTCCTCGTTCCGTAACCTCGGCACGGGCGTCGACGATGTTCAGTTCACGCGCGACCTGCTCGATCGCGTCGCCAGGGACTTCTGCATCGACGCCGCGCGCGTCTATTCGACCGGGCTCTCGAACGGCGCCTTCATGTCCTCTTACCTTGGTTGCGTGCTCAGCGACCGGATCGCCGCGATCGCCCCCGTGGCGGGGGTCTACCGTCCCCAGGGCTGTGCGCGTGCGATTCCCGTGCTCGCCTTCCATGGCACGGACGACCGTGTCGTCCCCTACGACGGTGGCACCGTGCTCGGGCTGCTGCCCTATGACGGCGCCGTCAAGGGCGCCTCTGGCTGGGCGGCGGCGAACGGCTGCACGCCATCGCTCGGGTCGAAGGAGACGAAGCTCACCGAACATGTCAGGCGGACCGACTTCCTCGCCTGCGGCGCCGTCGCCAGCGTGTCGCTTGTCACCGTCGAAGGCGGCGGCCACACGTGGCCGGGCGCGATCGATGTCCCCACCCTCGGACCAGTAACGAAGGAGATTTCGGCCGCCGACATGATCTGGGCGTTCTTCAAGGAGCAGCGACTGCCCTAGCGCCCACGAGGACGGCCCCCCGGTCGCGAACCCGTCCGCCTCCTCTCCTCCTGCCGCCACTCTCCTGACAGGACGCTGTCAGGAATCCCGGTACTGAATCCGTCCTCCTGACACAATGGTGTCACCATGCGTCAGGTAAGGTACGCCGGCCGCCGGGAGATCCGGCGAGCCCGACAGGGAGACAGGCAACAAGTGGAAGTCACCGGATCATTCATCAACATCACCAGCGAGGACGCGGCAACGCTCTTCACCTTCTATCGCGACGTCGTCGGCCTCAAGGTGAACCCCGATTTCGGGGAGATGGCCTTCGACATCGGCGGCACGCCGGGCGCTTCCACCCTCGGCCTCGACGGCCATAGCGAGACGAAGGGCCGCACGAAGGAACCGACGCGCGTGCTGGTGGACTTCTTCGTCGCCGACGCCAAAGCCGAACGCGAGCGCCTCGAAGCGGCCGGCGTGAAGTTCATCCGCAGGGAGGGCGTCGAAGAGTGGGGCGGCATCATCTCCACCTTCATCGACCCCGACGGCAACTACTGCCAGGTCATCCAGCCT
>JAYUAG010000325.1:0-4188 GCA_043741475.1 Thermoflexaceae bacterium
CGATGGCTGAAGGCGGTATCGCCGTCGTAGCCGCCGTGGCCAGTGATCGGTTCGGCGCGTACCTCGCGGAGTTCCGCGAGCAGCTCGTGTTGGCCAGCCTTCAGCCGCCCCGTCGCCTGCGGAGCGCGCGGCGCGACTCTCACGTCGACCGGGAAGATCGCCCCGCCCGGGTGATTGCGCACCTCGTTCAGGGGCACGCGCGAGCCGGCTGTGAGGAGGTCGAGCCACTCGTCCGAGGTGGGTTTGCGGTCGAATGGCATCGGTCCGCCGGGGAGCACGATCTCCGTCCCCATGCGCTTCGCCAGCCCCCAGAAGAACTCCCACTCCTCGATCACGTCGAAGTCCGGCTCGACGGCGGCCCCAGCGTATTGCGCATAGGGCTCGGGAAACCAGGTGTCGGGCAGGAGCGTCGCGTCCGGCCGTTCGAGCGAAAGCTTCGGCGCGATCACGTAGTCGCAGAGCTTCGCCGTTGCCGAGAGCTTGATATCGATAGTGACGTTCAATTCGAGCGTCTTCAGGGCCTCGATCGTCTTGAGCTGGTCCGGCCAGGCAGAGACGGGATTGCCGGCGATGGAGATGAGCGCCTTCACCTGCCCCTCGCCCGGCATGAGCATCTCATCGGCGAGGATCGTCGTGGGCACATCGCCATCGGGCATGTAGGCGGCGATGCCCTTGATCCGGCTCTTCTCGCCCATTTGCGGCACGGCGCCGCCACCCAGCACCTGGGCGGCGCGCGGCGTGAGCGGCGAAAGCGTGCCCGGATTCGGCACCCGTTCGCCCTCCCGCAGGTATCGCCCACAGAGCGTGTTCAGGGTCGTCACCAGCTGTTCGCTCAGGTTCGAACGGGGCGCCATGGAAGGCCCCGTGCCCGAGGTGGCGACGCCGCGCTTGCCGTTCGCGAAGATCCGTGCCGCCTCGATCACGTGCTGCGCTGGCACTCCAGCGCGCTCTTCGACGTACTCCGGAGTGAAGTCCCTCACCGCCTCACGGAGCTCCTCCACGCCCTCCACGTAGGCCGAGCAGAAGTCGCCGTCGTAGAGCCCTTCTTCGAAGATCACGTGCATGATGCCCGCGAGGAGCGTGGGGTCTTCGCCCGGCTTCACCTGCAGGTGCAGGTCGGCCCGCTTCGCCACGTCCGACTTGCGCGGGTCAACAACGATCAGCTTGAGGCCACGCTTGCGCGCGTCGTTGATTCGTTTCCACGGGTTGTAGGCGGGGAACTTGATGCCCGCGTACATGGAGACAACGGGGTTGCAGCCCACCATCATCATCACGTCGGAGCTGTCGAAGCTCTGGTCGCCGCCGCCCCAAACACCGTGGCGCATCATCGCGATCACCTTGCCCGGCTGGTCGATGCTGGCGCTGTTGCAGAACATGGGCGAGCCGATGCCCTTGTGCCACGCCTTGTTGATCGTCAGCAGCCCCGCATAGAGGTAGGCGTAGGTGCCGTTATAGGTGGCCACGGAACGCGGCCCGTTGGCGGCGATGATCGCCTGCAGCTTCGCCGCGATCTCGTCCATCGCCTGCTCGCTGCTGATCGGCGCGAAGGAACCATCGGGCATGCGCTTGAGCGAGGTGCGCAGGCGGTCCGGGTGGTTGTGCTGGTCCGGCAGGTTGCGCCCCTTGCTGCAGGTGTAGCCCCCGAAGATCGGGTTGTCCGCATCGCCCCGCACGGCGACCACCATGTTCTTCTCCGTATCGACATCGACATCGATTGCACAGAAGGCGTGGCAGAAACGGCAGAAGGACTTTTTCGTCTCGATGGACACGGGCGTTCCGGACAGCAAACTGGCTGGCTGGCCAGCATTCTACCGTGGCGAGATGGCTGTTGGCCATCGGCCCCTGGCGTCGAGACTGCTGAACTCCGAGCGTTAACCTCGGGGCTACGGCGACGCGCCGCGGAGCCGCTTCGCCGACTGACGCCGGCGGCTCCGTTGGGACCCCGGCCGATCGGCCGCAGGCGACACCAACCGGCCAACAGCCAACAGCGCTATGATCTCACCATGCCCGTCAGCGAAGCGACCTACCGGCTCGTGGTCACGGAGGAATCGGATGACACCTGGGAGCTTGTCTGCGGGCGCCTGCGGAAGAAGCCGCCTATGAGCCAGATGCACCGCGATGTCACGATGGAACTGACTTTTGCGCTCCATGCCCAGCTCAACCCAGGGACTTTCAAAATGAGCACAAATCACTCTCGCACGCGGCTTCCGAGCGGGGAGTTCTACGTCCCGGACATTGCCATCATTCCGGCCGCTCTGGCGGGCCCGTCGCAAGGGCGGGAACGCGTGATCGACGAGTACTCGGAGCCGCTCCCCCTTGTCATCGAAGTCTGGTCGCCGTCTACGGGTGAGTATGACGCGACCACAAAACTCCCCGGTTACATGGCCCGCGGCGACCTTGAGATCTGGCTGGTCCATCCCCACAAAGGCACACTGAGCGCCTGGCGCCGGCAGGCCGACGGCAGCTACTCGGAGCACCAGTACACCCTCGCCGATACCGTTGAGGTGGCTTCGCTGCCCGGGGTGCGGGTGCGGCTGGCGTCGATCTTCCAGATTTAGTCCGCCTCGTGGTCCGCCGACGCGTCCGCTTGCTTACGCGCGCGGTTCCCGTTGGTGCGTGTCACTTACCGCCGGTCGCCGGTCGTGGGGACGCTGTGCCGTATCGGGCTCTGAGCGAGATCTGGTAGCCGCGGGCCGCCGCGCCCGCGGACTGACGAACGAAGTCCGGCGCCGGGTAGCGCGTCCGGCATGGTTCGCCAACTCGCGACCACAGCGGGTCGCGGCTACCTGTTTACGTTGTACTGTGTGCGCCCCAAGCGAGATCTGGTAGCCGCGGGCCGCCGCGACCACAGCGGGTCGCGGCTACCTGTTCGTGTTGTAACGTACTCCCCCGTGAGCGAGATCACCGCAGAAACCCTTCCCGGCGCCCTCTCCGGGCCAGATGAATCCCGCAACCCCTTCCGCTCGGCGCGCTACCGCTGGTGGTGGGCGGCCACTATTTGTGGCGCCATGGGCGTCGGCATCCAGGTCGTCACCGTGCCGCTCTTCGTGCGCGACCGTGTGGGCGAAGACAACCGCTCGATCGTGATCGCCCTCGCGCTCATGGCGCAGACCGTCCCGGCCGCGATCCTCATGCTTTTCGGCGGCGTTGTGGCGGACCGGGTTGAGCGCCGCCGCATCATCACCCGCGTCTACGCCGTCGCTGGCTTCGTCTCGCTCGCGTACGTGTTTATCACCGGCTTCGACGTGCAGGCAGTTTGGCCGGTGTTCATCCTCGGCGCCGTCGTCGGCTCCTGCGACGCCTTCGGCCAGCCCGCGCGCATGAGCATGGCGCCCCAGATCGTGTCACGCGCCCAGCTCCAGAACGGGATCATCCTCGGCACGGTCGCCTTCATGGCCTCGTTCCAGTTCCTCGGGCCGTCCATCGGCGGCATCCTCGCCGACTTCTTCAACCTCACCGTCGCCTTCAGCTTCGAAGTGGGCTTCCTGCTGCTGGCGTCGCTTATCGCCACGCGCATCTCCACTGACCGGCCCGTCCCCACGGGGAAGAGCGTGATCGGCGACCTCGCCGACGGCCTGCGCTACGTGAAGGGACAGCCCGTGTTGCTCGCTCTCCTGAGCATGCAGCTCCTGCCCGGCCTCTTGCTTATCGGCCCCTTCCGCGTGACCACGGTGCTCATCGTCCAGGACATCCTCCACCAGCCCGACCGGTTCGTCGGCTTCATGTCGGGCGGCTTCGGCATCGGCGTGCTCGCGGGGTCGATGGCGCTCACCGGCGTCCGCCTCAGCCGGCGCGGCCTCGTGCTCTGCGCCTCGCCGATGCTCGGCGGCCTCGTCTTCGTCGCCTATGGGCTGAGCACGAACGTCTGGCTCTCGCTCGCCCTCATGGTGCCCTGGGGCCTCTCCGCCGCGATCTTCATTAATATGGTAACGCCGCTCCTCCAGGAGAACTCATCTATGCCGATGCTCGGGCGGGTGATGAGCATGTCCAGCCTTGCGTTCGCGATCTCGACGCCGCTCGGCTTCCTCCACTCCGGCGTCGTGAGCAAGTTCGCCGGCCCCGACGTCAGCGTGATCGCGAGCGGCGCGCTCTTCGCCGCGATCGGCGTCCTCTGCGTCCTCTTCCTCCGCCCCGTGCGAAGGTTGCGATAGAGACGGCGGGCGAGCGGGGACGCGCCACGGGAACCGT
>JAYUAG010000326.1:0-4176 GCA_043741475.1 Thermoflexaceae bacterium
GACTCCAGGAATCGTCCGCCCACCCGCGGCTCGATGTGGAGGACGCTGCGGCCCGCTCCTGACCTGCGGTATTTGAGACCGTGGCCCCACCAGAGGTTGATCTCCTCGGTGAAGACACGGAAAGCGTCGACATGCTCTTCATCAACGGCGTCGTCCCGCGGCCTGCTTCGGCGCGGAGGGTTTTCGCGGCGGGCGATGGCCCTTCTCGACGAGTTCCTTGAACGAGTCAAGCTCGGCGGCCCAGAACCCTTCGACGTCCTGCAGCCACTTCCGCAGGTGCTCAAACGGCTCGCGACGCAACCGGTACATCCTAACGCGGGCGTCGTCCTCGATGCCGTCGGGCGCTACCAGGCCGGTCTTTCGCAGGACGCGCAGATGGCGGCTCATCGCGGGCCGCGACAGCGAGAGAGCGTCGGCGATCTCGCTCGCGCGGCGCGGCTTCGCCCGGAGGAAGTCGATCACACCGCGGCGCGAAGGATCGGCAAGTGCGAGGAGCGTCTCGTCGACATCAGGCATTCGTCCTGCCTGTCTTCAACCGCTGCATGAACCACCATTGATGACCCTCAAGATCGAATGCGCCGTAGCTGCGATCGGCCCAGTAGTCATCTCCGTAGTCGGTGTCCTTCGGTTCGTAGTAGATCGTGGCGCCGGCCGTTCGCGCGCGTTCGCAGTGACCGTCGAGTTCGTCGATGTGAAGGCAGAGCCCCTGCGTGTTGAAGCCGCCGATCGACTTTGGACTTCGCGTCAGCGCCTGCCAGGGCTCCTTCGCTTCGGAGCGCACGCCGGTCCCTCCGACCATGATCAGGGCCTCGCCAAACGTCAGCTCGGAGTGTTCGATTCGCCCGGCCTCGCCTTCGACCTTCAAACGAACTTCAAAACCGAAGGCGGCGCAGAGCCAGTCGATGGCGGCGCGCGGGTCGTCGTAGAAAACGGAGGCGGAAAGACGCGGCCAACCCGGGGGTGGTGGATTCATGGTTCGATCTCCTCACTTGTTGTGGCGGGCACAATGGTCCGGCTCCGAGACAATAATGAATGACATGGTTAACTATTGTCAAGATGGCGACTACTGGCTCATACGTCTCTCGCCCGAGAAGACACTAGTTGCTAGGAGCCTGGGCGGCAGAACGCAAAACGGCCAAGAAACCGACTCGCGAATGCCATATTTCGAAATACAGGCCGGCCTTTTTCGGGGAAGTACGGGGTCTTTTTCATCAGGAAACTTTCTGCCGCCCAGGCTCCTAGCCCGGACTATTCATGAGTCTGGTGCGGGGCCCCCGTTTCGGTGAGTTTTCGGAGAGGTGTCTCGTGGCTGGAGCGATTTCGTCCGCGAAGCGGTGGCCGATGAGGCCGTCACGTGGCGCGGGCAGGGCCTTGGCGGCCGCGACCGACACCTCTCTCCGTTGAGGGCGCTTGAGTTTGTTGGTGCGGGCGTCAGGTCGTGAGTAGCTCGGCAACCGCGAGCCACTCAGTCTTGAACGCGAAATGCCGGGGCAGGTTGAACACGATGCGCCGAGCCGATGAGGTGACGCGGGCGGCGAGTTTGATGAGTTCATGCCGAAGTCGCGTCACGGTGGCGCGAGCGAGCTGTGTGGCCCGTCGCCGGATTTCCTGAAAGAGCGCAAAGGCGCTCTCCCGGCAGTCCTCGCAGCGCAGCCGCGCGAAGCCGCAGCACAGCAGCCCACAGTCGAGGTAGGACTCCAGCTCCTTGGGGGCGTGTTTCGGGATGCGCACCCCGAGCACCCCGTCGTCGATCGCACCGTACAGCGTCTCGAGGTTGTCGCGCACCACCTCGTACAGCGCCGTCGTCTCCGGCTGGTGCCGGCGGTAGCGCGGAGCGGAGGTCGAATGGCCGGCGGCGGCGGGCACGGCGACGCGGCGTGGCGAGCAACGTGCCACCACCTCCTGCGGCGAGCGGGTGGGAGGGGCCGATGCCACGACGCAGCGGTATGTCGCTGATCCTGCGTCACCTGCTCATGCCGGCCATCTCGCACCGCGACGTGAGGGCGCGCGGCGGCACGGCCCGGCTCGTACCCGCGCGGTGTCAACCCGGGGTTACACCCCCCACGCCACCCGGTCCCGAAGTACCTTCAACGAAAGCCTCAACCACGCTGACAGCCACGCTTGTCAGCGCGTCTTCCCTCCGCACATTCAGAGTGGGCCACGGACCCCGCGGGCAACCCCCCCACGACGGCCGGCCAGACGAGGCGTAGAAGGGCGGTAGGGCGGAACGAACCTTCGGCGTCGCTGGCGCTCCCCCTCTTGCCTCCGGCTCTCGACGGGGCACCGCACTATGCTTGCCGCCATGTCCGAACCTGAGTCCACGGTCGAGCGGGAGACCCTCGAGCGCTACGTGCGGCAGGCCGCCAACGAGGCCCTGACCTACGGCAGCCTCTGCGTCGCCATCGTGGGGCTGGTCGGGGCCGCAGGGCTTTTCGGCTTCAGCCTTCTGAGCGGCCGCCGAGAGATCCTCGGCCCCTGCGTCGCTGCCGCCCTAACCGCCCTCTACGCGCTGGCGGTCTGGGCCGCCGCGCGGGCCCGCCGCGTGCACGGTCGGGCGAGCTACGTGGTCATGCTGCTGCTCACCTCCGTGCCCACCTTTGCCATCCTCGGCACGACGGCGATCTACCCGCAAGGAGGTGCCACGCTGGTCGCGGGGCCGGCCTCCTATATGTATCTGTTCCTGATCACGATCACCGGATTCCTCTTCAGCCCTCGATTGACCTTGATCTGCACGGCTTCCGCGGCCGCCCAGTACTTTGCCCTGCAGCTGTGGGCCCGACCCGTCCTGCTACGGGTCCAGACGCCGGATCCGATGCTCTACCTCATGCTCACGTCCTCCTTCGTCTACGTGTTCAAGACGCTCACGCTGGTGGGTACCGGCATAGCGACCGCGGGCACCGCCTGGCAGTGTCGGCGCCTGGTCCGGCGGGTGCTGCAGGAGGAACGCGAGCGCGAGCGGATCGGCCGACTGTTCGGAGAATATGTGAGCCCTGAGGTGAAGCAGCGCGTGATCGAGCAGAAGGGTCGACTGATCGGCGAGCGACGGGAGGTGACGGTGCTCTTCTCCGATCTGCGCGACTTCTCCAGCTTCAGCGAGGGGCGGGACCCCGCGGAAGTGATGGACCGGCTCAACGTCTATTTCGAGCGCATGGTCCGCGCCATCGAGAGCGAAGGTGGGGTGGTGGACAAGTTCGTGGGCGACGCCGTGATGGCGGTGTTCGGCGGGTTGATCGAGCTGGAGAATCCCTGCCGAGCCGCAGTGCGGGCGGCGCGGGCGATGCGGGCGGCCCTTGCTGCGCTGAACGCGGAGTGGGCCTCCCGCAGCTTGGAGCCCTTCGAGAACGGCGTGGGTATTCATCACGGTCCGGTGATCCAAGGACCGCTGGGCGCCGAGAATCGCAAGGAGTTCACGGTGATCGGCGACGCGGTCAACACGGCCTCGCGCCTCGAGACCTGCTCGAAGGAGCTCGGCTTCAGCGTGGTCGTGTCCCAGGAGGTCTTCGCGCGGCTGCCGGCGGAGGAGCGCTCGTCCTTCGCTCCCGTGGGCAAACTCACGCTGAAGGGCAAGCGCGAGGTTCTGACCGCCTGGGGCGCACGGCTTTGATGCCCTCTAGTTGGGCCGAGCCGTTCTTCGTGGGAGAAAGTCGTATCGGGCAAGGTAGGCCCCGAATTCGCTGACGAGGACCCCCGCCAGATGAGTCACGGCGCGTAGGTTGAACAAGCGCGGTCAGTGCCACAAGCGCCCGGCGTGATCACCCCGACCCGGGCTCTATCCTCCCGATCCGGCTGCGGGGGCGCAGGGGGCCAGGATGTGTGCGTGAGGCTCGGGGAGCGCTTCGCTGGTGTCTCGTACCCCCCTAACTGCGGAACTTAGGCTAGCCTCGCGGCCTCTCCCTCGAACTCCCTGGAGTCCGCATGCCAGAAGGCAAGATCGAGGTCGCGCGCCGTATTCCGACCCGCCGTCTCGACGGTGCGGGAAGTGAGCGCGGGTAGTGCAAGCAGGGCTCGCCCGCCAACCGGCATCGTGGCGTCGCACGCCCGGTAGAAGCTCATGCGCAGCAGGCCCGCGCCAACCAGCAGGATCACGGATACCGCGACCTGCGCCACGATCAGCCCGCCTTGAAGGCGGGGATGGCCCTTGACGTCGCCCGCGCCCTTGCCGCCCTGCTTCATCGC
>JAYUAG010000327.1:0-9684 GCA_043741475.1 Thermoflexaceae bacterium
TCCGGGCGGTTTTCACAGAGCCACTTCATCCCCCAGTCGCTGCCCGCTTCTTCGTCCGGCACCGCGCAAAAGACGAGGTCACGCTTCAGCGTGACGCCCTGGCGCTTGAGGAGAAGGAAGGTAATGAGCTGCATCACTCCGCAGCCCTTCATGTCAACGGCGCCCCGGCCGTACACGCGACCATCCTGGATGAGCCCCGAGAAGGCGGGGACGTTCCAGTACTCAGCCTCGACCGGGACAACGTCGGTGTGGTTACAGAGCATGAGTGGGCGCTTCGAGCCGTCACCCTTGATCGTGGCCACGAGGACTTCGCGATTGGGCGCGGTCTCGATGTACTCGCAGGGGATGCCCTCGCGTTCGATGAGTGAACCGAGGAAGCGGGCGGCGGGCTTCTCGTTTCCCGGCGGGTTGGAGGTATCGATCTGCAAGTAGCGAACGAAGACATCGAGTGCTTCGGCGAAGGTCTCGGACCAGTTGATGGACATCGGGGGGCCTCCCGGGTGGGATTCTACAGGCGAAGGCCAGAAAGCACGTCGGCGGCGCGGTGATCGGCGGAGCCGCTGGGGGCGTCATCCGGCACATGGCGCCCGGTTTGCCCGCCAGCCGCCCCGACCCGACAATGCACCACTGTCCGCCGCGGGTTGGCGGGGGCCGAAAGGACACCAGACATGGAAGACTGGGTTGTCGGAAGTGATTACAGCGAGCGGTTCCCGCTGTGGACGCGGGCGAACGTGGGCGAGGTTTTCCCGGATCCCGTCGCGCCGCTGACCTTCACGCTCATGATGCGCGAACAGGTCGAGGGCTCGTGGCGCGAGGCGCTTGTGCGCATGGGCGCCTTCACCCCTGACGAGTTCGCGCCGGGGAAAATGGAGGCGCTGGGAGTCTTCGGTGGCTACTGCTACCTGAACGCGGCTGTCATCCGCATCCTCGGCGAGCGCGCGCCTGGTCTCACCGCCCAGGCGATGGACGACCTCTTCCTCGGCGCCCAGCCCGGCATCCCGCCCTACATCGAAGCGCCCGGCGACCACAACGAGGCGCGGACGGCCGCGATCGGCGAGACCTTCAACTGGGTCTTCAGCGCGGAGAGCCTCCCCGAGCCGGCGGCGGATGAAGTGCGGATGGACGCACTCCACCGTGCCCGTCCCAACCTTGAGGCGATGTCCAACGAGCAGCTCTGGGCCTATGCCCGCGAGATCATGACCACGCACTTCTGGAAGCTGTTCGGCTACCACATCTTCATCACCTTCCTCAGTCCCGTGCCCGTGGGCGCCGTGCAACAGATCTGCGCGGCGGTGGGCCGGCCCATGGACACCATGCGCGCGATCGGTGGCGTCGGCGATGTCCAGTCCGCCGCGCCCTCCATGGCGATGTGGAAGCTCGGGCGCAAGGTGGCCGCCAATCCAACACTCGGCGCCGAATTCGACCGTGGCGTCGATGGCCTGCTCGGGCGACTGAAGGCGGACGGCCCAACCGCCGCCTCCTTCCTAACGGACTTCGAGGCCTTTATCGACAAGTTCGGCTGTCGTGGCCCGAACGAGTGGGAGATGCGCAACCACACCTGGGAGACCCGTCCCGAACTCGCCCTCGCCGCCCTCGACCGCATGCGGCTGGCCGGCGACGAAGCCGATCCTGCAGGACGCAACCAGCAGATGGCCGCGGAGCGCGAGCGCGTGGTGAGCGAAATCGCGGCCATGCTCGCTGGCGACCCCGCCACGCAGGGAACCTTCCTCGCAGCTGCTCGCGCCGCCACCGTCTTCCAGGCGGGGCGGGAACGCACCAAGACGAACTGCGTCAAGCTGATCAACGAAGCGCGCATGGCCATGCATCTCATCGGCCGGCGGCTGGTGGCCGCGGGCAAGGCCGACGAGGTCAGCGACTTCGGCCTTGTGAAAGTGGACGAGCTGGACGCCTGGCTTCGCGACCCTGAACCCTTCCGGGCCGAGATTCGCCGCCGTCGTGAGCTGATGGCGCAGTACGCTGCCCTCGAAGAGCCTTTCGTCTTCCACCAGACCCAACCCGCTGCCTCCAGCTGGACGCGGCGCGGCGCCGGCGTCGTGACCGCGGTGAAGGTCGGCGACGTCCTCACCGGCTTCCCGGGCTGCCCCGGCAAGGTCACGGGCATCGCGCGCGTCATCCTCGACCCGATCGACCCGACGGCGCTTGAAGCCGGGGACATCCTGGTCGCCCCGATCACTGACCCTTCCTGGACGCCGCTGTTCGTTTCCGCTGGCGGCGTGGTCGTGAATGTGGGGGCCGCCCAGAGCCATGCGATCATCGTCAGCCGTGAACTTGGCATCCCCTGCGTGCCCTCGGTCACGAGCGCCACGCGACGCATCCCGGACGGGGCGACGATCGAAGTGGACGGCGACGCCGGCACGGTCACAATCCTGGCGCTCCCGTGACCGCCGCCGAGCTACCGGCCATCCTCGCCTTCACCGACGTGATGCCCGCAGGTGTGGACCGTGCCACGCTGCTGGGCGGCAAAGGCGCGGGTCTCGTCGAAATGACGCAGGCGCTCGGCCTGCCCGTCCCGCCTGGGTTCGTCATCACCACGCCGGTTTGCCGCCGCTACCTCGAGGCTGGCTGGCCCGACGGGCTGGACGAACAGATCGCCACCCATCTGCACGCGCTCGGCCATGGCCTCGGCCGTCGCTTTGCTGACCCGACCGCGCCGTTTCTCGTCTCCGTGCGCTCCGGCGCCCCCATTTCCATGCCCGGCATGATGGACACGCTCCTGAACGTCGGCATCACACCGGCCATCCGGGAAGCGCTCGCCGAGGCAACGGGCAACGCGTTGTTCGCGGCCGACACATGGCTTCGCTTCTGCCGCATGTATGCGGAGATCGTGCTCGGTCTTCCGCGAGCGGTGCTGGGCGATTCTTCGCAGCGTCACCACACGCCGGAGGCGGCCCTGGCTGAAGCGGAACGCATCCGCGAGGCTGCCCGCGCCGCTGGCTCCCCGATCCCGGATGATCCGTTTGACCAGGTGCGCGGCGCGGCCGAGGCCGTCTTCGCCTCCTGGAACTCCGAACGTGCCCGCGCTTACCGCGCCCACGAAGGTATTGCGGTCGATCTGGGCACCGCCGTCACCGTTCAGGCCATGGTCTTTGGCAACCTCGATGACCGCTCGGGAAGCGGCGTCGTCTTCACGCGTGACCCCTCCACCGGTGCGAACGAGCCTTTCGGAGACTACCTTGCGCGCGGCCAGGGTGAGGATGTCGTCGCAGGTACCCACGCTGTACACGGACTTGGGAGCCTGCGCACGCAACTTCCGGAGGTCTACTCAGAGCTCCAATCCGTGCTCGGCAGGTTGGAGCGCCACTACCGCGACATGTGCGACGTCGAGTTCACCGTGAGCGACGCGCGCCTCTACGTCCTGCAGACGCGCGTCGGAAAGCGCAGTCCGTTCGCGGCCGTCCGCATCGCCGTGGAGATGGCCCAGGACCCGCAGTTTCCGCTTTCCACAGCGGAGGCCGTGCGGCGAGTCGATGAGGAAACGATCCGGAAGCTCTCGGCCGCGGGTTCGGTCCGTGCCGGGTCGGTGTCGCTGGCGAAGGGGCTCGCCGCCTCGCCCGGCGTCGGCGCCGGCGTGCTCTGCTGCGACCCACACAGGGCGCTTGAGCTGGCGGCGGCGGGCGCCCACTTCGTGCTCGCGCGGCGCGAGACCTCGCCCGAAGACGTGCCCGCGATGATCGGCGCGGCCGCGATCCTGACCACGCTCGGTGGCGTTGCGAGCCACGCGGCGGTCGTGGCGCGCGGCTGGGCCATCCCCGCGGTGACGAGCCTGGAGGGCGCCGACGTCAGCGCCGCCGGTCTACGGCTCGGTGATCGCTTCATCGCCGAGGGCGAGACCGTCACCGTGGACGGCGGCGCCGGGCTAGTCTACGCAGGCGATTGCCGCAGCGATGACGCCCAGGCGATCCCTGAGCTAGCCGTCCTCCGCACCTGGGGCGCGGAACTCCAGGCCGGTGCGGCCGCACCCGCGGCGCCACACGACCACGATGCCGACGTGTCGCCGTTTGCGGTCGCGCGGGCGATTCAGCTCAAGGGCCTCTGTAGCGTGGACCGGGCGGCAGCGACGATCGGCTGCGGGCCCGAGCGTGTGACCGCGGCAGTGGCCGCGGCGCCCGGCCGCTACCGCGAAACGCCCCGCGGGTGGGCACTTACGCCCGAAGGCCGCGCGTGGGTACTGGAGCAGCTGAAGCTTGAGCGCGAAGCGGGCCAGGCACGAAGCCTCGACGATTGCTATGCCCGGTTCCTCGAGATCAACACGGAATTCAAACAGCTGGTTACGGGGTGGCAGACCGGGGACGCCGCGGAGCAAGGCCGCCGCGAGCGCATGGTCACGTCGCTCGAAGCCATCGACGGACGCGTCCAACCCCTGGTCGAGGAGTCAGCCCGCTGGTTTTCGCGTCTCCGGCGCTTCTCGCCGCGGTTTGCTGACGCACTGGGCGCCCTTCACGCGGGCGACGACTCGATGCTCGCCTCGCCCATGAAGGAGAGCTACCACACGATCTGGTTCGAGTTCCACGAGGAACTGATCGCGCTCTCAGGCCGCGACCGTGCGACCGAAGAGGAATAGGAGCGCACACGTCGCCGAGGCGCTGGACGCTGCCCCCGCGCCCGATGACTGACTCAGGTAGCCGTGGCCCACTGTGGCCACGGAACGGACGAATGATGCCAGGCGCTACTCTGGGGTGTCGCGCGCCTCGTTCACCCGGTCGCGCAATTCCGTCGGGATGAGCGAGAACAGATGCGGGAACGCGTCACACAGGCGCGCCAGGTCCAACACGTCCTTCGCGCGCTTGCTCGGCCGTCGCGTCGGCTCCATCGCGGCCTCCGACTTCGCCTGAGTGAGGTCTTCCGGCGATGCGATCGGGATCCACAGGTCCATCACCGAGTGCCGACGGGCCCGCGCGACGAACGCATGCAACTCGGGGCGGAGCTGGATCTGCACCTGCAACTTCGAATTCGGGTCGTAGACGTTCCAGATGTAGGGGAACTCCCGGATCTTGAATCGCGGCTCCAGAAGCGCCCGCGTGCGGTGGAGGTCCTCCACCGCTACGATCATGTCGAGATCTTGCGTCACCAGCGGCTCCGCGTAGGCGTTAACTCCGACGCCACCAATCACGCAGTAGCGGATGTCGTGCCCGTCAAGCAGCGCAATGATGCCTTCGAGGAACCCTGCATGGTCATTCACGGTCGCCTTCCAGTATTCGAGTGCTGCGCCCATACACCCAGCCTAGCACGCCCTACCGTCCCTTGAAGACCGGCTCCCGCTTCTCTGCAAAGGCGCGCTGGCCTTCGGCCGCGTCCTCCGTCTTCATGAGCTGGGTGTACAGCCGCGCCTCCAGCCGCATCCCCTCCTTGAACGGCATCTCCCAGGCGCCTTCGTAGGCCGCCTGCTTCATCGCCCGGATAGCGAGAGGCCCGTTCTTGCAGAGCCGTGCCGCCATGTCGAGGGCGGTGTCCATGAGCTTTTCGCGTTCGACTACACGATTCACCAGACCGATCTGGTGCGCCTCGGCGGCCTCGATGCGCTCGCCGAAAAGGATCAGTTCCATCGCCCGGCCGAACGGGATGTAACGCGCCAGCCGCTGCGTCTGGCCGCCCCCCGCGACGATCCCGCGCTTCGCTGCCATCGTCCCGAAAGTCGCGTGCGGCGCCGCGATACGGAGGTCGCAGCCGAGCGCGAGCGCCAGTCCCGCGGCCAGGCAGTGGCCGTTCACCGCCGCGATCACGGGCTTCCAGATGCCCTCCGGCGTGAGCATCCCGGCTGGCTGGTCCTCACCGCGCCGCTGGCTCCAGTCGTCGGAGGGGTCGCGGTTGCTCTTCACGAGGTCGCGGCCGGCGCAGAAGGCGCGCTCGCCGGCGCCGGTCACGATCGCCACGTGGAGCGAGTCGTCGTCCCGGAACTGCGTCCACGCGGCGCCAAGCTGTTCGTACATCTCCGGGTCGATGCTGTTCATCGCCTCGGGGCGGTTGAGCGTGATGACGAGGGTCTTGTCCTGGCGTGAAATGTTGATCGGCATGCGGCGCAGCCTACCAGTTTCGGCTCACATGCTCCGCAGGATGCGGATGCGTTCTTCGATCGGCGGGTGCGTGTCGAAGAGGTTGTTCAGCGCCGAGGCGTGCTCGCGCAGCGGGTTCGCGATATAGAGATGCGCCGTCGCTTTGTTTGCGGCTTCGAGCGGCTCCGTGTCACCAGCAATCTTCTCCAGTGCCCGCGCGAGCGCCTCAGGGTGTCGTGAAAGCAGCGCGCCGGACGAGTCTGCCAGGTACTCGCGCCTCCGGCTGATCGCGAACTTCAGCGCCTGGGCGATGAGCGGCGCCAGGATCGCGCCGACGATCGCCGCCACCAAGAGGATCGCGCCCGCGTTGTCCTTGCCGCGGCTACGGTTGCCCGGACGGCTACCCGTGCCGTACATGCTGAAGCGCAGGAAGAAGTCGCTCAGGAGGACAATCACCCCCACCAGCACCACGGTCAGCGTCATCACGCGCGTGTCGAAGTTGGCGATGTGCGAGAGTTCGTGCGCGAGCACTCCCTCGAGTTCGATTGGCTCGAGCTTGTCCAGCAGCCCGCGCGTGACGACGACGTGGGCGCTCTTCGGGCTCGTGCCGGTGGCGAAGGCGTTCGGCGCCGAGTCCTCAAGCACCCAGGTCTTTGGCATCGGCAACCCGGCGCCAATGCAGAGGTTCTCCACCCGCCGGACGTACTCCCACTCCTCTTCCTTCGTCACCTCGTGCGCACCGCTGATCGAGAGCGTGATCCGGGTCGAAGCGAAGTAGCTAAAGAGGCCGTAGGCGATGATGCCGATGCCCGCGGCGCCCATCACGCCGATCGGTAGCCCGATCGCGAGAGCAATGACCGCGATGAGCCCGGCCGCCAACCCGAGGAACAGGACAAGCAGCACCCAGGTGGCGCGCTTGTTCGCGCCGATGCGGTCCCAGACCATGACGGACCCCGGGACAGGCTGCATCGTCCTCCGCCGCAGGCGCTAGGTGGCGCTCGTTGAAGAGCCGGCGCCGAAGCTGACGCGGACGTCCTGGCGTTCCGATTCCTGTGCCTCGAAGAACTCTTCTTCGCGGAAACCGAACATGCGCGCCACGATGACGTTCGGGAACACCTGGATTTTCTGGTTGAAGTCGCGCACGTTCCCGTTGTAGAACTGGCGCGAATAGGCGATCTTGTCCTCGGTGTCGGTCAGCTCCCGCTGCAGTTCGAGGAAGTTCTGGTCCGCCTTCAAGTCCGGGTATGCTTCTGCCACAGCAAACAGCGAGCGGAGCGCACCCGTGAGGATGTTGTCCGCCTGGGCTGCCTGGCCGGGTGTGCGCGCGTTGTCGAGCTGGGATCGCGCGCGCGTCACCGCTTCGAGCACTTCGCGTTCGTGGGCGGCGTAGCCTTTGACCGTCTCCACAAGGTTAGGGATGAGGCTGGAGCGGCGCTTCAGCTGGACGTCGATCCCGGAGAAGGCTTCCTTCACCCGCTGGCGCGCGCCGACGAGGCCGTTGTAGATGGCGACCAGCCATACGACGAGCAGGATCGCTACACCAACAATGACGAGGATGATGATCAGGCCGGACATAGTGCGCTCCAGAGGGGAAGGCCCTCGCCGGGCATCATACCACGCCCCCGCCGCGTAGGGCGCGCTATCGCACACCGCTACCGTGGTTCAGCCTGGCCGCTACCATAAACAGGAGGTCCTGATGTCACGCTTTGCACCACTTTCCCGCGAAGCCATGAGCGATGAGCAGCGCGCCGTCGCCGACAAGATCACTGGCGGGCCGCGCGGCGGCATGCGCGGCCCGTTCGAGGCCTGGCTGCGAAGTCCCGCCCTCGCGGACGCCGCCCAGGAGCTCGGCGCCGTCTGCCGCTTCGGTACGGGCCTTGCCCCCGACCTGCGCGAACTCGCGATCATCATCACCGCCAAACACTGGAAGGCACAGTTCGAGTTCTGGGCACACGCGCGTCTCGCCCTTCAGGCCGGCCTCGCCCCGGAAATCGTGGAAGCTATCCGCACAGGTTCGCCCGTACCTTTCTCGGGCGGAGATGGGCCGGTCATCCACCGCTTCCTCACCGAATACTTCCGCACCAATCAGGTGTCGACGGAACTCTACGCCGAGGCCATCGCTGCCTTCGGCGAACGCGGCGTCGTCGAACTCGTCGGCGTCGTCGGCTACTACGGCCTCGTCTCCATGACCCTCAACGTCTTCGAAGTCGAGCTCCCGGCGGGCGAACCGGAACCCCTCGCGTGACCTTCCGCGCGGCCGCCCCATCCCAAACATGGGCGGGCTGCTCGTCGCGGTACCTGGTAGCCGTCGGGTAGGGATTCTGCTGCGCCGACGGGCTGGCGCACGATGTCAAACGCGCCTCAACCCGGCGTCGGCCGGCGCCCGGGGTCACCGCCCGCGGAAGTACGTCGCGTTCACCGCCTCGAACGCCTGCCACCGCTCCGGCAGATCGTATGTCGAGAAGATCGCCGTCACCGGGCAGACCAGCTCGCACGCCCGGCAACCGATGCAGCGATGCGGGTCGATGAAGTACTGGCGGCTGTCCGCGTCCTTCTCGATGCACGCCACCGGGCACACATCGAGGCAGGCGCCGTCCAGCACGTCGATGCAGGGTTCGGTGATCACATAGGTCATCCGGAGGATGATAGCGCGCCGTCTCTTCAGCGCCCGGCCGCCACGCACGCAGCCCGGCCGACGCGGCGCTATGCTAGATCGGTGGCAGCCGCGCGCACCCTCCATCGCACCAAGGCCGACGCCGTCTACGAGGCGCTGCAGACCGCGATCATGGCCGGCGCGATCGCCGAAGGCGAGCATCTGCGCCAGCAGGAGGTCGCCACGCAGTGGGGCGTCAGCCAGACCCCGGTGCGCGAAGCCTTCCGGCGCCTCGAAGCTGAAGGCCTGGTCGAGTACAACGAAAACCGGGGCGTCATAGTCCGCGGCATCCCCTGGGCGCCGCCTCCTCAGCCCCTGAACGCGATCGCCGCCCGCTGGTCGGAACTCGTGCACGACCCCGATTCGGTCCTCGGCAGCGATTTTCCCTGAGGACCGGCCCGCTCAGGCCGTCCCGGTGAGTTTTTTTCGTTTCTGCGCGACATAATCCACGAGAATGTACTCCCCCAGCTTGTCTGGCGTCGTGTAAAACACCCGCCCCTTGTTGATACGCGCCACCTGGTTCACGAACTCTTTCAGGTAGTAGTTCCGGTCCAGCATGAACGTGTTGATCGTGATGCGCTTTTGCGTGCAGCGCTTCACTTCCTTGAGCGTCTCGCGGATCGTGATCGGGCTGGGCGGGTAGGCGAAATAACTTCGGCCCCGCTCAAGATGCGCCGTCGGCTCGCCGTCCGAGATCATGATGATCTGGCGGGTCCCCTGGGTGTGCTTGGCCAGCAGCTTCTGCGCAATCATGAGCGCGTGGTGCATGTTCGTGCCGAGCACGGACTCGTCCCAACGGACGTAGGGAAGCTCGTTCGCCTTCAGCTCCCTTGCATAGGCGCTGAAGCCGATGATGTACAGGCTGTCCCGCTGGTAGGCGGCGCCGATCAGGTTGTTGAGCGCGAGCGCCACCTTCTTCGCCGCCTGGAAGCTCCCCCGCAATGCCATCGACCAGCTCAGGTCAAGCATGATCACCGTCGCCGTCTGCGTCACGATCTCGGTCTTGTCGACCTCGAAGTC
>JAYUAG010000328.1:0-1660 GCA_043741475.1 Thermoflexaceae bacterium
CGTCCAGACGGGAATCGAAGCGACGGGCTACGATCCGATGGACGTGGCGAAGCTCGTTGTACGGGCCGTGCAGCAGGCACAGACGTATATCCTCACGCATCCTGAGTTCCGGCCGATGATCGAGGCGCGGCGTGACCGCATCCTTGCCGCCTACGATTGGGCCGCGACGGGCTAGTGCCGATACAACTTGACTTCTCGTGATCGTCGCGCCCACCGGCGGTCCGCCCTCATCCCCCAACCCCTTCTCCCGACGCTGCGGGCGAAGGGGAGTACTGGCGCCGCCGTCGAGCGAAGTTGGAGTGGCACTAGCTACACCGCGCGGCTTGCTCGCCCATCTGTGGCAGTCCCCGTAGAATCGCAGCCCACCACGCTAGCGGGCCAACGGCCGCCGGGCACAGGGGAGCAACCATGAACACCGTCGAATTCCTGCAGATCTCTTCGGCCGTTGTGCCGGACCGCGAAGCTCTTGTCGAGGCCGGCGGCAGCAACCGCCGCGTCCTCTACGGCGAGATGTACGCCGCCGTCGTGAAGCTCGCGAACGGCCTCACCGACCTCGGCGTCGAACGCGGCCAGAAGGTTGCGGTCATGTCCGTGAACAGCGCGGACTACGTCATCACCTATTACGCCTGCGCGATGATCGGCGTCACCTTCGTCCCCTTGAACTACCGCGCCAAGGACGAAGAGCTGAGCTACATGCTCAACGCCAGCCAGGCGATCGCCGTCTTCGTTTCGGACCGCTACCAGAGCCTGGTGGAGCGCATCCGCCCTTCGCTGCAGCACACGCAGCACTTCATCGCGTACGACTTTCAGGCGGACCGCTACCTGGGCTACGACGACCTCACCGCATCGGCGAGCGACGACGAGCCGTGGGTCGAAGTCGACGACCACGACGCGACGATCATCATCTTCACTTCGGGCACGACGGCGATGCCCAAGGGCGTGCAGCTGACGTACCTGGACCTCACGGTCTACGTCACAAACACCATGTCGCCTGCCGACCCGGAGGTCCACGACAAGACGCTCGTCTCGGCGCCGTTCTTCCATGTGGCGGGGGCGACGGCGCTGATGTCGTCCATCTGGGGCGGGCGGACGCTCGTCATCCTGCCGGCGTTCACGCCCGAGGGCTGGCTCGACGCGGTCCACACCGAGGGCGCGACCCACTCCTTCGTCGTCCCGACGATGCTGAAGCGCGTGATGGAGGTACCGAATCTCGACAGCTACGACCTCTCGAAGTTGAAGCTCATCACCTATGGCGCGGCGCCGATGCCCTACGAGGTCGTGCGCAAGGCGTGTGACGTCTTCCCGCCAAAGGGCGTCGGGCTGATGAATGCCTATGGGCAGACGGAATCGACCTCCACGCTCACTTTCCTCGCGCCCGAAGACCACGACCTTAGCACCGACACGGCGGCGCGCGAAAAGCGCCTGCGTTCCGTCGGGCGGCCGATGCCGGATGTCGAGATCGGGATCATGAACGAGGACAACTCGCGCCTCGAGGACGGCAAAGAAGGCGAGATCTGCGTGAAGTCCGACCGCGTGATGAAGGGCTATTACGCCCAGGAAGATGCGACCTCCTCAGCGATTGTCGATGGCTGGCTGCACACCGGAGACGTCGGCTACGTGGATGAGGCGGGGTATTTGTTCATCACCGGCCGGAAGAAGG
>JAYUAG010000329.1:0-9633 GCA_043741475.1 Thermoflexaceae bacterium
TGCGCATGAGCCAGGGCGGCATGTACGACCATCTCGGCGGCGGTTTCGCGCGCTACAGCGTCGACCGCCACTGGCTTGTGCCGCACTTCGAAAAGATGCTCTACGACAACGCCCAGCTGGTGCGGGCAAACCTGCACGCGTTCCAGGTCACGGGCGAGCCGGCGTTCGCGCGCGTCGTGCGCGAGACCCTCGCCTACCTCGAACGCGAGATGCTCGACCCTGAGGGCGGCTTCTACGCCGCCCAGGACGCGGACAGCGAGGGCATCGAGGGCAAGTTCTTCGTTTGGACGCCCGCAGAGGTGGTCGCGGTCCTCGGCGAAACCGATGGCGCGCTCTTCAACGCGTACTACGGCGTGACCGCGGAAGGGAACTTCCAGGACCCACACCACGCGGAGTTCGGGCGGCGCAACGTGCTCACGACCTGGGGCGAGCCGGAGGCGACGGCGCGCGAGTTCGACATCACCGTCGAGCAGTTGCACACGCGACTGGGGCTCATGCGCGGAAAGCTCTTCGCGGAGCGGCAGAAGCGGGTGCCGCCGGGACTCGACGACAAGGCGCTCACGTCCTGGAACGGGCTTGCGCTCGCGGCTTTCGCCGAAGCCGCACGGGTACTCGACAACGCGCGCTACCGCGCAATCGCGGACCGCAACGCGGCCTTCGTACGCCAGCGATTATGGCGCGATGGGCGTTTGCACCACACCTACAAGGCGGGCATCGCGAAGGTCGATGGCATGCTTGAGGACTACAGTTACTACGCCCTCGGGCTGCTTGAGCTGTTCAAGACGACCGGCGACATGGCGCACCTCGACTGGGCGCGCGAGCTGTTCGAGGTGATCCTTCGCGACTTCGGCGACGAGGCCGGTGGCGGCTTCTTCGAGACTTCGCATACGAGCGAGGCCCTGCTATTGCGGGAGAAGTCGACCTTTGACGCGGCCACGCCCTCGGGCAACGGCGCGACGGCGATGCTCGCCTTCTGGCTCGGCCGTTACTACGGCCGCGACGAGTGGGTGGATCTGGCGCGGGGCCTCGTGGCGTCGTCAAGCGCGCTCATGGTGCAGGCGCCGAGCGGTTTCGGGACGCTCTGGCAGGTGGCGGAGCTGCTGCTGGCGCCGAGGCAGGAGTTGGTGATCATCGGGGACGCCGAAGCCCGGGGGCCGCTCGAACGAGTGGCCGCGGGCGTGTTCGCGCCGTGGCTGGTGCTCGTTCCATCTGCGGGGAGCGAGGGGTTGCGGCTCCTCGAGGGGCGGGGAGCTTCGGAGTCGGGCGCGGTGGCGTACCTGTGCGAGGACATGGTTTGCCAGCTGCCGGTGGGTACGGTGGAGGCGCTGGAGGCGCAGCTGGGCGGCGTCGGGCCACGTGGTTCCGCTGAAGGCACTTCCTGAGTGCGAGCGCCAGTCCGCGGGCACAGCGACCCGCGGCTACCAGGGATCGGCCGCTCCGGGGGCACAGTGCCCGCGGCCACCAGGTTATCGCGCGATGGACTGCGGCGGCGGCATGCGCGCCGAGGCCATCCAGCCACCATCCACGACGATCGCCTGACCGGTGACGAACGAGGACTCGTCGCTGGCGAGCCAGAGGGCGGCGGTGGCGATGTCTTCGGGGAGGCCGGCGCGTGGGACAGGTTGTTCGCGATCCGGGCGCGCCACGGGCTCACACCGGTGAGCAGGCTGAGCACCAGGAGCAGAGCAAGGGATATCGGACGTCGCACGAGGGCGAAGCTTGCCCCTGGCGGAACGAACCCGGGTTCCGACCACCACAAAGTTGCTCGGCGAGCGCGCCCTGTTGCGCCGGACAAGCGGTGTCGAATACGTAACTGACGCGAACTCTGGGGACGGGTGAGGCATGGCGAAGGAGCAAGATCCGGCATCCGGCGAATCGCTGGATCAACGCCCGAACGGGCGGAAACGCCTGGTGAGGGCGATCATCTTCGTGCTCTTCGTGCTGGTGGTAGGTCTCCAGGCGACAAGGACGGTCGCCAACCCATCGCTGGTCAATGTCGTCTCGCTGGGCTGCGTCGCGGTGCTGTTCCTGTTGATGAACGCGCAGCTCGTGCTCACGCGCGCGATCGGCGAGCGTCGCATGCGCCACCTGATGGCGCGGCTGAATGGCTCTTCCTTCCTCAGCGACCTGGACAACCTGCCAAACCGGAACTATTTGCTGGCGGAGCTGCGGCGAGAGATCCCCCGGGCGCGGGCTGCGAACACGCCGTTCGTGATGATCGTGCTATCACTGGAGAGCTACGAAGACATCGTCATGCGGCGCGGCCCGGATTTCGGCGACAGGGCGCTCAAGGGGATGGCCCAGGTGCTCCGCCGGTTTACGCGGACCTCCGACTTCATCGCCCACCTCGGCGGACCGCGGTTCGCCGTGTTGCTCAACGAATGCCAGTTCGACGACTCGTTCATCTACCTGCAGCGGGTGCCGGGCAGCATCGCCGTGAGCGACGGACGGCGGATGCTCGAAGTGCCGGTCACGGCGCGCGTGCAGCAGTACGACATGCAGGGCATGTACGCGACGGACGTGCTGCGCGACGCGGAGGAGTCACAGCCCTTGCGCCGCAAGGAACAGCTGCGGGCGGGCGCAGAGGCGGCCTGACGGTTCAGACGAGCGGCTGTCTGCCAGGGTCAAGAATTGCTTCCATGATGTCGCCGGGGGCTTCGACGAAGCCGTGACGGCGATAAAGCGAGCGGCTGCGGGCGCTGGGCCAGAGGATGACGGAATCCACGCCGGCGCCGCTACAAAAGGCGAGGGCAGCCTCCATCAGGAGGCGCCCTACGCCCGCGCCACGCGATCGCGGGTCGACATAGACGTTCGTGATATAGGCATGCTGTTCAAGCTCTGGGACAGGATTCGGGATCTTCTCGATCAGCTGAAGCCAGAGGTGGCCCACAGCGCCGGCCTCGTTTTTCGCCAACCACGCGTGCCAGCCCGTGGCGCGGGCGAGGCGGTCAGCCATCCATACGGTGCAACGCGCGACGAACCTGTCTTCGCTCTCGGCGGGCACTTCGTAGGCCGCGCGAAAGGCATAGCGCAGGCGCGCGAGGGCGGGCGCGTCGGCGACCGTGGCGGGACGAATTGCGATGTTTTCCACGGACCCGGCAACCATTGAACGAGTATGCACCGGGAGCGTACGCTCGTGCAGGCGGCGCGCCGCCGGGGTGGAACGATGCCAGAGTACAAACGTCCCGGCCGGGCGACGACGAATATCTTGAACCGCGCATTGATGTTGGCGACGCGCCTGGGCTTCAGTCCCTCCGGGGGGCAGACGCTGGCCGTGCGCGGGCGGAAGAGCGCCACGATGCGGACCGCGCCCGTGAACCCCTTGACCCCCGTCGGCACGACGTATCTTGTCGCGCCACGGGGCGATACGCACTGGGTCAGGAACCTGCGGGCGGCGGGTACGGCCGAGCTCAGGTTGGGCCGCAAGAAGCGCTCGTTCCGGGCGGTCGAGCTGACGCCGGAGGCAGAGAAAGCGCCGATCCTGAAGGCCTAGCTCGACCGCTGGGGGGGCGTCACGCACGGCCACTTCGGCGTGTCGCGGCACCCGACCGACGCAGAGATCGCTGGCATCGTCGGGCGGTCGCCGGTGTTCAGGCTGGAATAGAGGATGTACCTGAGGGTCGTCCGGGCGCGCATTGCGGAAGGGATGACGGAGGCGTACTGGGCCTGGGCCCGAGAGATCCTGGCGCTCTGGGATGAGCGGGGCGTGCGCCGCGCGGGCGGGCCGTATGCGGCGAAGGACGAAGAAGCACGCGACATCGCGGTCTGGTTGACGGTGCACGACAGCGAAGAGGAGATGCGCGACGAGTTCCGGCTGCTCTACGCCGAGGGCGAGGGCAAAACGCTGATCGAGCGGCGGCCGCCGCTGGTGGCGGAAACGACCGGGTCGGCCCATGCCGCCTGGGATAGCGCCGGACCGCGACCGCCGCCACCCGAGTGGTAGGCGACGAGATTAACGAGCCGTGTAGCCGCCATCGACGGGAAGCGTCACGCCGGTGATGAAGGAGGCGTCGTCGCTGGCGAGGAAGGCAGCGGCGGCCGCTATCTCCTCGGGCTGGCCGAGGCGGTTCAGCGGGTGGAGGCTGGCGAGGTAGGCCTCCCAGGCCGGGTCCTCGCGGATCAGCGCGGTCATCGGGGTGACGATATAGCCAGGCGCGACCGCGTTCACGCGCACGTTCTTGCGCGCGTAGTTGATGGCGAACTGGCGTGTGAGCTGGACGACGGCGCCTTTCGAGGCCTGGTAGCCGCCGGCGCCGTACTCCATGGGCGGCGGGTCTTCCGTGGGGGGCCCCATGAGGCCGACGAGCCCGGCGATGGAGGCGGTGCTGACGACGGCGCCGCCGCCACGCTCGGCGAGCAACCGGCAGCCATAGAAGAGGCCGTTGTAGACCCCTTTGAGGTTGATGGCGATGACATCGTCCCAGCCGCGGCCGCCGCCGATGCCGGCGTTGTTGAAGAGGATGTCGAGGCCCCCCAGTTCGGCGATGGTAGCGTGGAGCGCAGCCTCTACGGCGTCGGGGTCGGTGACATCGAGGGCGAGGGCGGACGCGGGCTTGCCCTGTTCACCAAGCAGCGCGGCGGTGTGGCGCGCGCCGTCGGCATCGATATCGGCGCACATGACGGCGGCGCCATCGGCGGCGAACCGGAAGGCGCTGGCGCGGCCGATGCCGGAGGCGGCGCCAGTGATGAGGGCGACCCGGCCAGCCAAGTTTGGCATATGAACACTCCTCGGGGACGTTAGGCGGGACGATACGTGAGCGGGCCGTGGCAGCCAAGGAAGTGGCTACGGGGCCGGCTGTGTCGTACAGACCCGGATTGCCACCCAACCGTCCGGGGCGATGGCCTTGGGCGGAGGCCGGAGCGGCCGTTTATTGGGGGTAGGCAGCCGACGCGACCAGCCCGGCCAGCCTGCGACAACGTCCTCCCCGTCGCATGGGGGCCGCCGGACCGGCTTCGGCCGCCCGGCGCCCCCCAACTCCCACTCAGCGGACGTCAGCGGTGGAAGGCTCGCTTCCCTCTCTTCTCCGAACATGACACGATACGCGGGACGCGGGCCGGATGGCGCCGGTCCGACAGGGGGTCGTGTGAGTTCGATAAGCGATACCGAGGCCCTTGAAGGCATCTGTCCCCACCTCGGCCTGGCAGACGACGCAGAGTCACACGCGACGTACGCGACGGAAGCGCACCGCTGTTACCGGATGGAGAGGCCGACGAAGATCGCCTCGAATCATCAGGAGCGATTCTGCCTCGGGCCCGATCATCAGACCTGCCCGATCTTCCGCGGCGAGGGCGTCGCGGCCACGACGCCCGCCACAGCGGCGACGGGCGCGACTGCGGCTGCGCCGCGCACACGGCCGGAAACGGCGGGGCTGGACAGGCCCCGGGCGGCAAATCGGCCGCAGCCGGAACGTCCGCTCAAAGCGGGTACGCTCGGCCCGCGGCCACGGCCCGGTGGCATGAGCATGCGCACCATGACCATCGGGCTCTTTGCGTTGGCGCTTGTCGTCGTGGTGCTCGCCTTCGCAATCATGCGCATCGCCGGCAGTGGAGGGGACGGCGGCCCGACCCAGGCAGAGGTGGCCAGCACGCGCACGGCGCAGGCAAAGACGCCCACGGTCGCTGCGAATGCGACGGTCGCCACGCCGCGGCCCGGCACGCCGGGCACGGTTGCCACGGCATCTGGGACGCCGGGTACGCCGCGGCCCACGGTCACCGGCACGGCGGGCACTGGCAGCAAGACCTACAAGGTCAAGTCCGGCGACAACTGCGGGAGCATCGCCTCCGACCACAACACGACCTTCGAAGAGCTGCGGCGGCTGAACCCGGAAATCAACACCGAGTGCAGCAACCTGGCGATCGATCAGGTGATCAAGCTGCCGTAAGGCCCTCATCCCCCAGCCCTTCGTCCCGCTGCGGCAGGCGAAGGGGAGCAGGTTGCGCGGGACTTGAAGCGTGTCCGCCCGGCCTGCCGCGCCCAGAAACACGCCCGGCCGAGAAATGCGTAGGATTGCCTCCCACCACCGCGGAGGAGGGGCGACATGCTCGAAGGAAAGGTCGCGTTGATTACGGGCGCCGGGTCCGGCATTGGGCGTGGCACAGCGCAACGCCTTGCGCGTGAAGGCGCCGACATTTGTATCGCGGATATCGACATCGCCGGGGCGGAAGAGACGGCTTCGATGGTGCGCGAATTCGGACGGGAGGCGCTCGTCGTGAAGACGAACGTCGCCTCCGCATCTCAGGTGGAGGCGGCCGCTAAGGCATGCAGCGAACGGTTCGGGCGCTTCGACATCTGCGTGGCGAACGCGGGCATCGGGCGCGGCGGGACGCTGCTGGAGATGGACCTCAAGGCCTGGCAGGACCAGGTCGACATCAACCTCACGGGTGTCTTCCTCACGGCGCAGGCGAGCGCGCGGGAGATGGTGCGCGCGGGGAACGGCGGTCGAATTGTCTGCATCTCGTCGCTGGCGGCCGAAAACACGGGCGTTGGTAGCTGGTCCTATTCGGCGACCAAGGTGGGCGTGCGCATGATGGTGCGCGGCTGGGCGCAGGAGTTGGGCGAACACCGGATAACGGTCAACGCGATCGGCCCCGGTGTTATCGACACGCCCCTGGCGCACGCACTCGCGGGCGACGAAGGCGGCCCGATCCGCACGGCGCTCGAACAACGCACGCCCGCGGGCCGCTCCGGGCGGCCGGCCGATATCGCGGGGCTGATCGCGTTCCTCTGTTCCCCCGATGCCGATTTCATGACAGGTTCCTACCTGTTGATGGACGGCGGCCTGCGCGACGCACGGGGCGCGGCGCCGTCGGAACAGAGCCCGGTGATGCAGGAGCGGATGCGGCATGTGGCCTCGTCGCAGCAGCGGACGGCACGCTTGCAGCCGCTGATCGACGAGCGCTAGGCCCTCACCCCCGGCCCCTCTCCCGGCTTCGCGGGCGAGGGGAGCAATCCAGAGGACCGCCGGCGCCGACCCAACACGGAGAGACCAGGAGGAGACGAGAGATGCCATTCGCGACGATCAATGGAGCGCAACTGTTCTACGAAGAGGCCGGTTCAGGGGAGCCCATCATCCTCCATCATGGCTACACCTCCAGCCACGATTGCTGGCACGGGGTCGTCCCGCGCCTGAAGGATCGGTACCGCTGCATCGTGATGGATTGCCGCGGCGCGGGCGACAGCAACGGCGCTCCCGGGCCATGCACAGTGACGCAGTACGCAGACGACATCGTGGGGATGGCCGCCCACCTTGGCATCGACACCTTCAACTACGTTGGCCTGAGCATGGGCGGCGCCACTGGCTATGTGCTGGCGCTGCGCCACGCCGCACGGCTGCGGAAGATGGTACTGGTCGCGCCCGCGCCTGCCGACGGTATCCCGCTGAACGCGGGCGCGCGTGACCACGCGGTCGCGCAATGGCGGGCGAAAGACCGCGAGGCGATGTTCCGGGAACGCATGCTGACTGGCGGGCGGCCCGACCCCGAATACTTGCGGGGCGCAGTCGAGCGGACGCTGGAATGCAGTGAGGGCCACTACTTCGAGGCCTGGGATTCAATGGTGGAGATGCGGCTGGGCGCGCAACTGGCGGAGATCGCCGTGCCAACGCTTATGGTCGCGGCCGCCGCGGACGGACTGCTGCCCGCGAACATCGCCGACTTTCAACGTTTGGGGAACGCTTCGCTTCACGTCTTCAGCCGCGTCGGTCACGGCATCCCCTATGAAGTGCCGTCGGCGCTCAGCCGGGTGATCGGCGACTTCCTCGAACACGGCGTCGTGACAGCGAAGACGCTGCAGGCGCAGCTCCGCGAAGCGTTGCGCGAGCCGGCTTCGGCGGCCCGTTAACCCGCCACAGGGCGCACGCGTTGTTTCTGGTGCACGGGAAGGTCCCGTGTGCCTTTCGCCGCGCGTTTCCCGGGCAGTCGAGTTGCAAGGGTGACGTTCGAGACTCCGGCGTCTGGTGGGGTGCGTCGACCGTCCCGGAGGACGTCGCTTGGCATACCCAACCAGCCGTACTTTCGTTTCACGGAGCGTTCTCTTGGCGGGGACGGTGGTCGCCCTGATCGCGGCATCGAGCCCACGGATAGGGGAGGAGCGGGCCCTTGCGCAGGCATGCCCGGTCTTGAGCGGCTACATCTACTACGACATCAACGATACCGGTGTTCGCGACCTCGGCGAGCCAGCGATCGCGGGGAGCCCGATGGAGCTCCGGGCCGGGAACACGCTGATCGCGATGACGGTCGCAGATAGCAACGGCTTCTACGCCTTCGACCGGGATGCTTCGCCAGGCGTTCCCACGCGGACCCAGGCGCACGTCGCGGCCTTCCCCACGACGGTCACCGACTGGAGTTCGGCGAAACCGCTGCCGAAGTTCGACACGACCCTGGGGACGCTGAAGTCGGTCGAGATCACGGTCGCCGGCCGGATCACGAGCAGCGTAAGGGCGGAGAGCCTGGATACAGACCCAACGACGGTTTCGGCACAGGTGAGCGGCACGGTGCGAGTGGATGCACCGGCCAAGCGACTGGAAGCGATTCCCGTGGCCAACGCCGGGGCGTTCGACGCCGCACCGTACGATGGCGTGTCGGACTTCGGTGGCGCTAGCGGCCACGACTTCGGGGCACACACGGCCGAGGACTCCGCCTCGGCCACGCTCACCGAGGCGAGCGCACTGAAGGAGTACATTGGCGCGGGCGACCTGACGGTGAAGGCATCGGTGGCCGCTTCCTCGCGCACGACCGGGGGCGGCAACGTGCTCAACGAGATCCGGACGACTGCCTCAGCGGAGGCGCGCATCGTCTACACCTATGCACCGATCACGTGCCTGAAAGACGGCGCGTACACGATCGTGCAGGCGCGCCAGCCCGACGGCTTTGCAGACGGCCGCGAAACCGCAGGCAACGTCACGCCAATCGAAGGAAGCAAAGGGTCCGACGCGATACCTGTAACACTGAACGGCGCGGATCGTCCGAACAACAACTTTGGCGAACTGAAGGCGAGCCTCGATGGCTGTGTCTATGTCGACGTGAATGACAACGGCGAGAGAGAAGCGGGCGAAACGGCCATCGCGGGGGTGACCATCACGCTCGGCGGCGCGGAAAGCCGCACGCAGACGACAGCGGCCGACGGCTGCTATCTCTTCCCCGGCCTACCCACGGGCACCTACACGATCACAGAGACGCAGCCGCCGGCATACCGCGATTGCAAGGACACGATCGGCTCACAGGGCGGGAAAACGGAAAACGACCGCTTCTTCGACATCGTCCTGGGCGCGGCGATCCGGGGCGTGAACAACAACTTTGGGGAGTGCACCGTCCCCGCGACGGCGACCCCGGCGCGCACGACGCTGAGCAATCCGGGGCCGCAGCCGCCCGGCGGCGCGGGAGACGGGCCAACGACGCGGGAGACGGTCGTTTCCAGCGTGGCCACGCCAGACCCACGTGCGCCCGGCGCCGGCACGGGCGTGTTCGACCGCGCCCCGGACCCACGGATCGTCCTCATCGGCTTCGCCATCTTCGCAGCGAGCGGCTGGTTGGCGTTCATCGCCATCGGCCAACGGCGGAACCACGATGATTGAGCCGTCAACGAGATGCGGTATAGTGCCGGCGACCGGTGGTGGGCGGCCACGCCCGGAAGTC
>JAYUAG010000330.1:0-9625 GCA_043741475.1 Thermoflexaceae bacterium
AAACCTGCGCTGCGAAGCAGTGCGTAGCTCGGAGTGGCGAAGCCGGTCCCCGCCGCTGCTGAGTTGAAGTCGCCCGCGAGGATGACGGGCAAGGTTGTATTGGCAGGTCCGGCCAGAAGCTCGGCCGCCTGGGCTGCCTGCACGGACGGACTACCGTCTGTCTCCAGATGGGTGCCAACCACCCTCACGGTTCGGCCGCGTGAGCGTACGTCGACGGAGACCCAGCCGCGCACGAAGGGCAGAGGGCCGGCTACGGTCGGGATAAAAGCACGCGCCACGTAGTTGCCCGATGCCGTCGCGACGACCTCGGTACGTCGTTCATGTGGCCCGGTTTTCACCAGAATGGCGTCGCGGTCGGTTACGCGAATGTCGATCCCCAGCGTCGCCGTCGGCAATTCGACGTCAATGTTGTTGACGACTATCGCCGCCTCGTAGTGGAGGCCCCGCGCGGAAAGGGCGTCCAGGAGGATCTGCAGGTAGTCGTATACCACCACCACGGCCGGGGCCGGGTTAAAGGCCGGGCCGGTCCGAATGAGCGACGCTTCCTGAACCGAGATGAGATCGGGATCGTGCTTCGCAATCTCGGATGCCATTGCGCGGGCGCGCTCCGGGAAGTTCGAAGCCTGAACCTTGGCCCATTCCGATTCAACCCCGGCAAGAAGGGCAGGAAACGTCGTCGCCGCGAAGATCGCCCGCAGGTCGGAGCCGATGTAGAGGTTCTGGGTAACGACCGTGAGGCCCCCGTCGTCCTCTGCCTGGACGTCGGCCGGTGTTGGCCCCGGTGCGGCCAGGGCAAGCAACGCGACAAGCCCCGGAACGAGAGCGAGAAAGATGCGTTTGGTATCCATCGGACCGATTCCTCCTCTACCAGTGCGTCATCGCCTGGCGCCAGTCACATTACGGCCGGAGGTTGAACGTCCGCTTCGGGGATAACATGCATTTTCGCGTTGTGGCGCGGAACGACGGGAGAGGGTAATTATGCAGGCCGATGTGGCAGGTCATGGTCGCGCGCGAAGGTGGCCGCCTCTACGCGGTTGTGCACCTCCATCTTGCTGTAGGCGTTCGCGACGTGGCGCTCGATGGTCTTCACGCTCAAGACGAGATGACCCGCTATTTCTCGATTCGTTAGCCCCTGCGCAAGAAGGGCGATGATTTCGGCTTCGCGTTTCGTCAGACCCGCCGGGGGTCGCATGGTGGCCGCTCCGGCGGACGGCCGAGCCGGTGGAGCTTTGCCTCAAGGCCGGGCATGCCCAGCCTCGCAGCCGTCGCCGTAGCCTCCGCGAGGAGCACGGCCACTTCGGGCCGTGGCGTGCCCCCGCGGGCGAGCAGCAGGACAGCATAATCGTGCTCGGTCCAGGCGAGCCACGGCAGGGCGCCCATGCTGCGGTTGAGTTCGATCGCCGCGAGAAAGTGTTGTTCGGCTTCATCCGGACGGCCGAGTTGGAAGGCCATGCGCCCGAGGTAACGAGAAAACGCCCCGAGCGAACCCGTCCCCCCAACATCGTGTTGTAGCCGGCATTCGGAATTCCGGCGGCGTACAGCGTTTCATACTCGTCTCGCACCAACGAGGTAGTACACGCCAATGCTGCCAGGGTCGCCGTTCTCGTGAAGTCGGCGGGGAGTGTCTGCAACCGCGGGCCGAACGCGCGAGCCAGAAGGTTGCGGCACTGTTCGGAGTCGCCGGCTTCGCTCGCCATCGCGGCGAGCATGGCAGCGGCCGCGGGCGCCATTCCGATCGGCCCTGGATCTCGGCCCACAGCGATCCATTCGCTCTCGGCGCCTTGGAGCCAGGTGAGGATCCCCACCTGGCCGGTCAGCCAGAGCTCGGTGCTCGGGACTCCGACGCGCCTTCCGAGGGCGGCGAACTCCTCGGAAAGAGCGCGGCTTTGTGCGAAATCACCCTGGAGCTGGGCGAGCGCCGACCGATACATCGCGTTGTAGCACTGCCAGAACGCGAGCCGGAGCGCGTCGGCTTGCTCTCGATGGCGAGAGATCTCCTCCCGTAGTGCCTCAATTGCGCCCAGGTCCAGCAGCGCGAAGATCCGGGTATGCGAGCCCAACAGTCCCATCGCTCCCAGCCCGGCCGCGGCCGCGAGACGAACCATCTCGTCGCCGATCGCGAGGCGCTCCTTCGCGGTGGCCGGCTGCCACACGACATACCTGCGCGCGTCGAGCGCGAGGCAGAGCGCGACGGGGTCGCCCGATTGGCGGGCCGAGCGCAGGGACTCTGCTGAGAGCGTGTCGGCCCGATCGGCTAGGCCCGCATCGTAGATGGCTTTGGCGAGATGGCTCAGCAACTGGGCCCGGAGTCCCTGGTTTGTTTCGCCAAGCTGCGTCAGGGCGCCCTCAAGGAGGTCGATCACGCCAGTGTCGCGACTTCCGATGACCGTGCGGCTGTCGCCAGCAAAGATTGCGGCTCGGGCCAGCTCGGGCCACATCTCCGCTGAACGGGCGATGGCTGCTGCTTCGAGAAATGTCTCCCAGGAGGCGGACCGCTGGCCGTCAAGGTCGAGCGCCTCGGCCCGCGCAAGCCGTAGCTCAAATCGCTCAGGGGCGCCGAACCCTCCGGCACCGTCAAGCAGGTCGTAGGCCTGGTGGAAGTACTCCGCGGCCTCGACCCAGGCGAACCGGGACATGGCCTCGCGGGCCGCGCGGATTGTCCACGCTGCTGCCCTGGCAGGTTCGGCCAGGGGCCCTGCGAGGAGGAAGTGGCGCGCTATCTCGCTCACGTATGCCTCGCTCGAAAGCGTCACTCTCTCGAGCTGCGTGCCAGCCAGCAAGTGCAACCGCCGCCGTTCGTGCGAATCGAGGCCCTGGTAGAGAGCTTCCCGCACGAGCGCGTGGTGGAAGCGGTAGGTTCCCGTCGCAATGCCCGGATGAACCAGCCGCAGACCCTCAGCGATAGCCAGTGTTCGTGCCAGATCGGACGTGGATGGAGAAGTGATCGATGCCAGGAGTTCCGCTGAGAACTCACGCCCAATCACGGCGCCTGCTTCGAGCCCAGCGCGGAGATCGCGAGGCAACTCGTCGAGGCGCCGGGAGATGGAATCCTGCACAGTCACCGGCAGTTCCCGGCGATACCCGCGTGGTGGTTCCTCGCCGGCCTGTGCGCGAGCAAGCTCGATCAGGAAGAACGGATTGCCATCGGCCAGTTCCAGCAGATGCGTGAGCGTGGAGTGGTCCAACGCTCTCCCCGCTTCCATGTGCACGAGGGCCGTGGCCTCGCCATCGGTGAGCCCGGAGAGGTTCAAGAGTTGCACCTGGCGATGACGAGCAAGCGACACGAATATCTCGCTCGCCCAGCTGTCCGCACGGGCCGTGGCGACAATAGCGACGGGCAGATGGACCACGTCACGCGCGATGAACTCTAGCAGCGCCAGGGACGAACGGTCGGCCCAGTGCAGGTCTTCCAGAATGAGCACCAGTGGCCGGGTCGAGGCGCAAGCCGCGAGCGAGGTCGTCACGCTGTCGAAGAACCGGAAACGACCGGCTGCCGAGTCAAAATGGAACGGCTCGGTGAGAGGCTCTGCCGCACCTGGAGGCACACTCCCGGCGGTTTCATGGCTGGCCTTGGCTGAGCCCTCCGGCCGATCACCTTCGAACAGGTGAATGATTGGGCGTAGCGCCTGGATCCACGGCCAATAGGAAGGAGCGCCTTCGCCCTCCCACGCGCGTCCCCATTTGACGTCGACGTTGGCCGCCGCCGCCATCGTCGCGAATTGCTCCACGAGCCTTGTCTTGCCCATGCACGGGTCACCAAGGACCAGCGCCAGGTGGCCGGCGCCGGAAGGTAGCGCCGACAGGATGCGGCTAAACGCCGACAATTCCCGCGCTCGCCCCAGGAAACCGTCATCCATTTGCACTGAGCCCTCTCCCAGACTATACCTCCCGGGAGCTTCTATACGCCTATTGAATCGCCCGGATTGATCGGCCTACGGGCGCGGCGTACGATGCCGATGGCTCGGCCAGGCCGCGCTTCTTCTGGCCTTTGGGGGGAATCGATGGCGCAGGCGAAGGTTGTTTCGCGCGGCTTCGGGAGCACACTGCGGACAGATTCGTGGTGGGTGGAACCGGCGCTTGTATTCGTCGGCATCTCTCTCTTCTTCGGCTGGCTCACTATCAGCATCTTCCTCGATGGCTGGGCCTACGAAATTGGCCCCTATCTCACGCCTGTGTTCGAACCCAAGCTTGGCTTCCTGGAAAGTGGCAACTGGCTCGTTTCTCCGGGCCTGATCGTGCTTCTTGGCCCGGTCCCCTTCCGTGCGACCTGTTATTACTACCGTGGCGCTTACTACAAATCATTCTTCCTCAGCCCGCCCGCCTGTGCGGTCGGCGACGTTGGCAAAACGTACAAGGGTGAGTCCCGGCTGCCGTTAATCGTGCAGAACCTGCACCGCTTCTTCATGTACGTCGCGCTGGTGTTCGTCGTTATTCTCTGGGTTGGCGCGATAAAGGGCTTCCACGACCCGGAAGAAGGCTGGGGCATCGGCCTCGGTTCGGTGCTGCTCGTGCTGAACGCGTTCCTGCTCATGATGTACACGTTCTCGTGCCACTCGCTGCGGCATTTTGTCGGCGGCGGGCTCGATTGCTTCAGCTGTTCGAAATGGACGCGCACCCGCAAACGCGCGTGGGATTGGGCCTCACTCTGGAACCTCCGCCATCGCGCCTGGGCCTGGTCGAGCCTGCTCGGCATCGTGGGGGTCGACCTCTACATCCGCCTGGTCGCGAACGAGATCATCACTGACCCCAACACCTGGAGTCATTTCTAATGGCCGAGTTTGAACAGCAGGACTACGATGTCGTCGTCATTGGCGCGGGCGGAGCGGGCTTGCGAGCGGCCATCGAAGCCTCCGCGCTCGGGGCTCGCACCGCCCTCGTCTGCAAGTCCCTGCTCGGTAAGGCGCACACCGTGATGGCGGAGGGCGGCATCGCCGCGGCCATGGGCAACGTCTACCCCGAGGACAACTGGCAAGTCCACTTCCGCGACACGATGCGCGGCGGAAAGATGCTGAACAACTGGCGCATGGCCCAGCTCCACGCGCAGGAAGCGCCGGACCGCGTCCACGAGCTCGAAAGCTGGGGCGCCCTCTTCGACCGCACGAGCGACGGTCGCATCCTCCAACGTGACTTCGGCGGACACCGCTACGCGCGCCTTGCGCACGTGGGCGACCGCACCGGCCTCGAGATGATCCGAACGCTCCAGCAGCACGCGGTGCACAACGGCATCGACGTGTTCATGGAGTGCACGATCCAGCGGCTCCTGAAGGACGGCGACCGTATCGCGGGCGCGGTCGGCTACTGGCGCGAGAGCGGCAAGCTCATCCTCTTTAACGCCAAGGCGGTGGTGCTGGCGACTGGTGGCGTGGGCAAGGCCTTCCAGATCACCTCGAACTCCTGGGAGTACACGGGCGACGGTCACTCCCTCGCTTACTGGGCGGGCGCCGACCTGATCGACATGGAGTGCGTGCAATTCCATCCCACGGGCATGGTCTGGCCGCCGAGCGTCCGCGGCATCCTCGTGACTGAGGGCGTGCGTGGCGACGGCGGGACGCTCAAGAACGCGAGCGGCGAGCAGTTCATGTTCAACTACATCCCGCCCTACTTCGCCGCCGAGACCGCGGACACGATCGATGAAGCGGAGCGCTGGTACGACGACAAGCGGAACAACCGCCGCACGCCCAACCTTCTCCCACGGGACGAAGTGGCGCGAGCGATCAACAGCGAAGTCAAGGCTGGCCGTGGCAGTCCCCACGGTGGCGTCTTCCTCGACATCGCCAGCCGGCGCTCGCCCGAGTACATCCGCCGCCGCCTGCCGAGCATGTACCACCAGTTCAAGCAGCTCGCGGACGTCGACATCACCGCCGTGCCGATGGAAGTCGGGCCGACGATGCACTACATCATGGGCGGCATCCGCGTCGATGCTGATACGGCTGCCTCGACGGTCCCGGGCCTGTTCGCGGCGGGAGAATGCGCGGGCGGCATGCACGGCGCCAACAGGCTGGGCGGCAACTCACTCTCAGACCTCCTCGTCTTCGGCCGTCGCGCGGGCATCGGCGCGGCGCAGTACGCGCTCGGCCTTGGCGCCGCTCCGAAGGCGCCAACCGCCGAAGCTGACGCCGCCGCGGAGGAGATGCTCGGGTATTTCGACCGCCGCGATGGGGAGAACCCGTACACGATCCAGAAAGAGCTCCAGGACACGATGCACAACCTCGTAGGCATCATCCGCACGAAGTCGGAACTCGACGAGGCGCGCGCGAAGGTCCAAGAATACTCCGCGCGCACGCAAAACGCCGGCGTCGAAGGGCATCGTCAGTACAACCCCGGCTGGCACCTTGCGATGGACCTCAAGTCCATGGTCACCGTGTCAGAAGCGATCGCCCGTGCCGCGGAGATGCGCCAGGAGAGTCGCGGCGGCCACACGCGCGAAGACTTCCCCGAACCCGACGCGGAGTGGGGCAAAATCAATGTCGTCGTCCGCCAGGGCAGGGACGGTGAGATGCAGTTGGCGAAAGAGCCGATCCCACAGATGCCCGCCGAACTCCAGACCCTGTTCGAGGAGCCGCACTAATGGCGAATTACACGATGCGCGTGTTCCGCGGTGAAGGCGGCGGCGTTGGCGAGTACATCAACTACCCCGTCGACGTCGACGAAGGTCAGGTGGTGCTCGATGTCATCCACACAATCCAGGCGACCCAGGCGCCGGACCTGGCTGTGCGCTGGAACTGCAAGGCGGGCAAGTGCGGCTCCTGCAGCGCCGAGGTGAACGGCAAGCCCCGGCTGATGTGCATGACGCGCATGAACCTCTTCGACCCGGCCGAGGGCCCGATCACGGTGGCGCCGATGAAAGCGTTCCCACTGATCCGGGACCTCGTGACGGACGTCTCCTTCAACTACGAGATCGCAAAGACGATCCCGGCCTTCAAGCCGCGGCCGCCGGAAGCCGACGGCACCTACCGCATGATGCAGGAAGACATCGATCGCGGGCAGGAGTTTCGCAAGTGCATCGAGTGCTTCCTCTGCCAGAACGTCTGCCACGTCACCCGCGACCACCCGGAGAACAAGGCGAACTTCGCGGGGCCGCGGTTCTTCGTACGCCTGGCCGAACTCGACATGCATCCGCTGGACACGGTCGACCGTCTGGAGCTGGCGCGGAAAGACGCCGGCATCGGGTATTGCAATATCACCAAGTGCTGCACCACGGTCTGCCCCGAAGACATCCACATCACGGACAACGCGATCATCCCCTTGAAGGAGCGCGTGGCCGATCGCTACTACGACCCTGTGCGCTGGATCGGCAGGAAGCTTCTCAGGAAGTAGCGGCGAGGCGGGGCACTACCGGCGTCTGGAGAGCGTACGCTCGCTACCGCTCGCGGCTCTGATGGTGTCGTAGCCAGCGAAGGATAGCCACGAGCGATTTCGCGTCGCAGATTTCGCCGCTGTCGATCATACGCAACGCGTCTTCCACGGTGGTGGGGTGTACCTCAAGGTCCTCGTCGGCGTCGGCTTCGAGGCGGCTCGGGCGCAGTTCTGTACAAATGAAGATGTGGATGTATTCCGTCGTGTAGCCGGGCGCGACGAAGAGCCCGCCGAGCGGCTCGATCTGGCCGGGATACATCCCCACCTCCTCCTGCAGCTCGCGGATGGCGGCCTCGCGCGGGTCCTCACCGGGTTCAAGCGTGCCCGCGGGGATTTCCAACAAGCGGCGGCCGGCGGAGTGACGATACTGGGTCACCAGCAAAAGGCGGCCGTCATCGGCCACGGGCACCATACAGACGGCGCCAGGGTGGCGGAGGTTCTCCCTCCGGGCGATGACGCCGTTCGCCATTTCCAGTTCATCGAGCTCGACGTTGAAGAGGTGGCCCGTGTAGACGGTGCGGGATGAGCGAAGCCGGGGGAGGTCTTCCATGCGCTGATTGAACAGCAGACTCGCTCCCCGAACCAGCGGCGCCCAGGTACCGTGCCGCAAAGAACCGTATCCCAGTCCTGGCACGTCCCAGACATCACCCGCGTTGAACCGCGACCAAAGGGAGCGGCAGCCTTCAGATGGCGAACTGGGGCCGCGCGCGCTCGAAGCTGCACGAAGGAACCGATGCCGCTCCCTGCGGTCGCGGTTCCAACGACGCTTTCAGCTTGCCCTGCTCTGCGGCGGCCTTAGCCCTGGTGCTTCACCGGGACAACGAGCAGCGGGCGGTGGAGGGCGTGCATCGCCCGGTCGGTGTTGCTCCCCAGCGCGATCCGTGCGGCAAGGCCCCTGCCGTGGGACGTCATCACGACCAGCCCTGCGGCCACTTTCTCCGCAACCTCAGCAATCGCTTCGACGGGCGAGGCAAGCATCGTGTAGGGCTCTTCGCCCGGCCTTGCGGTCTTCGCGACGTACTCCTCCGCGGCCTCCTGGACGGTGGCCGTGAGGTCAACCGAGGATGGGACGAACTCGATCCCAACCGGCGGTGGCACGCTGTAGGCGCGCACCAGGACGACGTTGAGCTTCAGCTTCGCAGCGAGGTCGCGCGCGACGGCGAGGCCCTCCTCGGCCACGTCAGAGCCGTCTACGCCAACCACGATCGGCCCGGAGCCGACAGCCGGCCCTTCGAGCGGTACGACGAGCGTAGGGACGGTCGCGCCACGGACGATCTTGTCCGCAACGCTCCCGATGAAGCTCGCGCGAAAGCCGCTGCGGCCGTGGCTGGCGAGGACGACCATCCGCGCGGAGGCCGCAAGTTCAAGGACGGCAGCGGCGGGCGAACCGCCCACGACCGTTGCTTCGAAGGCGACGCCCTCTCCCTGGTCCTTGAGCAGGCCTTCGGCATAGTCGCGGAAGATCTCCCGCGCACGGTCCAGTTCCACGGGCTGCTGAATGGCATCCGGGTCGATCACGTGGACGAGATGGAGCGGCGCACCGTAGGCGCGCGCGCAGGTGAGGGCAGCGGCGATCGCCACATCGCTGCCCTTGGACCCATCGAGGGGGACGAGGATCGCTCCAGTCGAATCGGTCATGCTTCACTCCTTGATTCACGGTTGGTGGTGTCACGTTTTCGTTTGAGCGTCGGCCGTTGCTCAGGCTCCGGGGCCGACCAGCATCACGGGAACATGCGCTCCCCGAACCACATCTTCGTGGATGCTGCCGAAGAGCGCATGGCCGACGCCCGAGCGCGCGCGCGTGCCCATGGCGATGAAGTCGGCGCCGGCGGCGGTGGCCTCGTCGATGATCGCCTGGGCGGTGTGGCTGGAGGCCCCTGCCCTCGCCGACGTGTTCAGCCCGTCGAAGCATCGGGCGCGCAGTTCGGCAAGGTAGTCCTCGCGTTCCGCACTGAAGCGGGTGACCGCCTGGGTGCGGTCTTCCGCCAACCGGTGATGCGGCTCCTCGACGTTGGAGAGCGCGAGCCCAGACGCCGTGCCCTGGGGCGTCAGGCTGTGCGTGAAGCCAGAGGGCATCGCCGTTTCGTGCGCCTTTTCCGGGTCAACCACACTGAAGAGGTGGACTTCAGCCGCCGAGGCTCGCGCCCACGCGGCCACCACCTCCGCGGACCGCTCGCTCGCCGTAGTACCGTCGACCGCGAGGAGTACTCGCATCACTGTCACCACCGTTCCAAGATGTGTTTACCTTACGCCGTCCGGCGAGATTCAG
>JAYUAG010000331.1:0-4148 GCA_043741475.1 Thermoflexaceae bacterium
CGCGACCGCGTCTGCCACCCAGCCCGTCGCCACGGCGACGACCGCGCCGCCGACCAACACCAGCCAGCCCGCGACAGCCACTCCCGTCCCGCCGACCCAGGGGCCGACCCAGCCACCGCCGCCGCCGACGAACACTCCTGCACCAGCGCGGCCGGTCTACCAGATCACGGGCTTCTCCGGGAACTGCACCGGGTTCAGCGCAGAGGTATCCGTTACCGGGCTGACGACGACCGTCCGCGTTTCCGGTCTCTGGACGGGCCAGGGCCAGGTCAACGTGTCACCCATCAGCGTGCCGCCGCCCGGCGGCACGCTCACGATGCCGACGGGCGGCGCCGTGACCCCGGGCAGTTGGACGCTCCAGGTGTTCGCCGACGGCGTCGCCGTGGCCTCGCGCTCGACGCAAATCGCCTGCTAGTGCCATTCCAACATGGAATCGGGGATAGCGCTCAACGGTCCAGCCGAGATAGCGACTGCAGCCTGGACGCCGGTCTGGCATCGTGACAAAACCCGTGCCGTGGCCGTCGCGGGGTAGAGATGGGCTTAAGCCAGATTGCGCCCAAGTTCGAACCGCGCGCATGAGCAGGCGGGTTGTATCCACTAACTCAAGCCGTGCACCTGGCGTCATCGAGTCGCCGCACGCAGATCCCCCAATTTCGGAGTCTGAGGGCATCTCGCGTCCTGGAGATAGCCGTTAGCGACTGCTGCGTCATCGATGCTTGCCATTGTCGACAGCCGACTCGTCGCTCTGTCCGCCGCCTCCCGAGCCGCTTCAGCTGCCCGCTTTGTCCTGGCGAGTTGCCACCAGGCCAGGCCGAAGCCAACGGCCGAGAGTCCGAATCCCAGGACGTCACCGAGGGTAAGGCTCCAGAAATCCACGTCACGTCCGCTTTATACCGCTCGTCGCGGGCCGCCGTTCCCAATCGTTAGGCCCCAGTCGGCATATTGCGCCCCACCCTCATCCCCGTAGGATTGTCCCTCGTATCCCCGGGCCTCTGCGCCCGCCTTCTGGAGTGTGATCAACCATGCCCGAACTCGCCGAAAAAGGCTTCAACGGCAAGATGCTCAACGTGAACCTCACCACCGGTGCGGTCACTGTCGAAACCCCACCCGAATCCCTCTACCGCGAATACCTCGGCGGTTACGGAATCGGCGCCCGCATGCTTTGGGATCGCGTTCCCACGGGCGCCGACGCCCTCGGGCCCGACAACATGCTCGGCATGTTCGCCGGGCTTCTTACGGGCACGCCGCTCTTCGGCCAGCGCTGGCAGGTCGTTTGCAAGAGCCCCCTCACCGGCGGTTGGGGCGATGCCAACTGCGGCGGCGATTTCGGCGGCGTGCTCAAGCTCGCCGGCTGGGACGGCATCATGTTCTTCGGCAAGGCCGCCAACCCCGTCTACCTCGTCATCGAAAACGACAAGGTCGAACTGCGCGATGCCACCGATCAGTGGGGCTCCCTCTCCATCGACAACGAGATGATGCTCAAGCAGCGTCACGGCAAGAAGGCGTCGATCGCGAACATCGGCCCCGCCGGCGAGACCCTCTCCCTCATCTCCGGCATCTGCAACGACCACGGCCGTCTCGCCGCCCGCTCCGGCGTCGGCGCCGTGATGGGCGCCAAGAACCTCAAGGCCGTCGTCGTCAACGCCGACCGCAAGATCATCGCGCAGACCCCCGAGACGATTAAGATGCTGCGCGCCAACCTCGACGATTTCGTCAAGCCCCTCAAGGACTTCTTCCACACCTTCGGCACCACCGGCATTACCGCCGGCAGCGCCCTCAACGGCGACTCGCCCGTGAAGAACTGGGGCGGCGTCGGCGTCGTGGACTTCCCCCAGGCGCCCAAGATCGATGGCGGCTCCCAGATTAACCCCAAGATGGAGAAGTCCTACGGCTGCTGGCACTGCCCCATGGCCTGCGGCGCAGAGTCCATCGAATCCACCAACGAGAAGTACCCCTACCCGCGCCACACCCATCGTCCGGAATACGAAGCGATGGCCGCCTTCGGCACCATGAACCTCATGGCCGACCCGGACGCCCTCATCTACGCGAACCACCTCTGCAACCAGTACGGCTTCGACGTGATCAGCGCCGGCGTCGCCATCTCCATGGCGATCGAATGCTTCGAGGCGGGCATCATCACCATCGAAGACACCGACGGCCTCCCGCTCAATTGGAGCAACACCGACGCCATCATCGAGATGCTCAAGCAGATGGGTGAGCGCCGCGGAATCGGCGCCGTCTTCGCCGACGGCGTCAAGGTGGCCGGCGAGAAGCTCGGCCGCGGCGCCGAGGCCCTGGGCATGCACATCGGCGGTCAGGAACTGCCGATGCACGACCCCAAGCTCCAGCCCGAATACCACACTACCTACAAGCTCGACCCCACGCCCGGCCGACACACCCAGTACGAAGGCAACAAGCGCATCGGCAAGATCCCGGCCGCGCCCAAGGACTTCAAGGACTACGCCAACCGCGGCGAGCACCACAAAGGCGCGAGCGAGTACATGCACGTCGTCAACGCCGGCGGCATGTGTCAGTTCATCATGATGGCCGCCAACACCGCCAACATGCCCGACTGGTTCAACGCCGTCACCGGCTGGGACATGTCCATGGACGAGATGCTCACCGTCGGTGAGCGCATCTCCAACATGCGCATGGCCTATGAAGTGCGCGAAGGCGGCAATCCCCGCCAGCGCAACGTTCCCTCCCGCGTCACTGGCGCCACCACCGAAGCAACCCACGCCGGCCCCCTCGCCGGCGTGAAGCTCGACACCGAGCTCCTCGAGACCGACTTCCTCAAGGCCTGCGACTGGGATGTCGACACCTGCAAGCCCTCCGCCGCGAAGCTGAACAGCCTTGGGCTGAAGGAAGTCGCGCTCGCCCTTCACTAGCGCCGTACTGGGCTATCCTTAAACCAAACGAAACGGGCTCTCCCACGAGAGCCCGTTTTGCTGTCCCTGCTCCCCCGCCCCGCGCCGCTGCGCGTCGGGTCAGGGCTAACCTGTAACGGCCGACACCGCGACCCGTATCCCCGGGAACGCCTCCGGCGAGACGATCTCGCCCCGCCCATACGTCCGTAGCTCGCGGTAAGCGCCGCTGGCCGGCCGCGTGTACACCTCGATGCACGCTGGTTCGCGCCTTACCACCCAGACCTCGGGAATGCCGGCCTCAGCGTAGAGCGGCAACTTCACCTCGCGGTCGTGGCGTAGCGTCGTATCCGAGACCTCAACGATGAGGAGCACATCTTCCGGCCGCGCTCCGCCGCTTCGATAGTGGTCTTCGCGGAATCGGAGCAAAGTGATGTCCGGCTCAGGGGCCGATAGCGGACTCAATCTCAATGTGCCCTGCACCCGCAAGATGAGCTCAGTAGCCCCTCGTGCCCCGATTCGGACGTCCGTAACCACCTGATCCACGCTCGCGTTGTGCCAGTCCCCCGATGGCGCCATCTCGTATAGCTCCCCATCCAGCAATTCAACGGGGTCGTCTTCCTTGAAGATCCCCGCGCGGACCATCGCTTCCAACTCCGCGACACTCATCCGCCAACGGGCGGGCAACGTTCGCTGCTCTTGGGCACTGCTGACCGGCATGACTCCCTCCCCGGACAGTATACGCCCCTCCCCCTCGCGTTCACCCACGGAAACGTGGCCCTCTCTTACCCCCTGATCGTCGGTTGTTTCGCGCGCAGCGTCCCTTGTGTGAACTAACTCACTGTCTTTCTTAACCCGGTGGTCTACTCTCGCTGCGCGCACATGAGCACGATCACGGCTGCCCCCGACCTTCCCGCGCTGGCGAGCTTAACCTCCCGTCCCTATGATCGCGCCCTGTGTGGAGCGGCGCCGCTCCTGGAGGCACCAATGACCGTCTCCGCGCCCGTGGGCCCTACCAGGCAGAGGCTGCCCGAGGACGTCATTACCCTCTGCTTCACCGACGTCGAAGCGTCGACGCCGCTCATGCACCGCGTCGGCGACGCCTATCCCGAGATTCTCGTCACCCACCGCCGCCTCGTACGGGAAGCCTTCGAAGCTGAACACGGCCTCATCATCAGCGCCCAGGGCGAGGACCTCTATGCCGCCTTCGGCAGCGCCAACTGCGCCGTCCACGCCAGCATCGCCGCCCACCGGGCGCTCATGGACCACCCCTGGCCCGAAGAC
>JAYUAG010000332.1:0-4122 GCA_043741475.1 Thermoflexaceae bacterium
TTCGCCGGCAACACCAGCACCTGTACGGCGACGGCGCAGGCGCAATAGCGGGCATCCCGCCCTCACCCCCAAACCCTCTCTCCCAGTGCGGTGGGAGAGAGGGTTGTTAGTTTCCCCTGGCGGCCCAACGGACGACGGCTCGTCCAGCCCTCAGCACGTATACTCGCGACCATGGCCGAAGAACTCGTCTTCTTGCCAGCGACCACGCTTGCGGCCCGCATCCGCGCGAAGGAACTCTCCGCGCGCGAGGTGATGGAGGCCCACCTCGCGCAGATCGCGCGCGTCAACCCCAAGGTGAACGCGGTCGTCACGCTCGTCGCCGAACAGGCGATGGCGGGCGCCGCCGCGGCCGACGAAGCGCTCGCCCGCGGCGCTGACGTGGGGCCGCTCCACGGCCTGCCCGTGCTCCACAAGGACCTGGTCGATACGAAGGGCATCCGCACGACACGCGGCTCGCCGATCTACGCGGACCATGTGCCCGAAGCGGACGCGCTCATCGTCCAGCGCCTCAGGGCGGCGGGCGCGATCACCATGGGCAAGACGAACACGCCCGAGTTCGGCGCCGGCTCCCAGACCTTCAACGAGGTCTTCGGCGCGACCCTCAACCCCTATGACCTGACGAAGACCTGCGGCGGCAGCAGCGGCGGGGCGGCCGTCGCCCTCGCTTGCGGCATGACGCCGATCGCCGATGGCAGCGACACCGGCGGTTCGTTGCGCAACCCCGCGGGCTTCTGCAACGTCGTCGGCTTCCGGCCATCGCCCGGGCGCGTCCCGAGCGAAGCGCTAAGGGCGTGGCAGACGCTCGCCGTGCAGGGGCCGATGGCCCGCTCCGTGGGCGACGCCGCGCTGCTCCTGAGCGCGATCGCGGGCCCGGACGCTCGCTCGCCGATCAACATCGACGAGCCGGGCGCACGCTTCGCCCGGCCGCTCGAACGCGACTTCCGCGGCGTGCGCATCGCCTGGAGTGCGACGCTCGGCGGCCTGCCGGTCGACAGGCACACGGCCGCCGTGGTCGCAGCGGCACGGCCCGTGTTCGAAGCGCTCGGTTGTGAGGTCGAAGACGCCGACCCGGATTTCACCGGCGCCGAGGAGGCGTTCTACGCCCTTCGCGCCCAGGGCATGGCCGCGGGCTTCGCCGACCTCCTGAAGACGCACCGCAACCTGATCAAGGAAGAGATCATCTGGAACGTCGAGGAGGGACTGAAGCTCTCGGCGCTCGATATCGCCCGCGCCGAGGAGGCGCACACCCGGCTCTTCCGCAATATCGGGCGCTTCATGGAGCGCTACGAATACATCGTCGCGCCCGTTAGCCAGGTACCACCCTTCCCCGTGACGGAGCGCTACGTGGCCGCGATCGAGGGCGTGAAGATGGCGAACTACATCGAGTGGATGAAGTCCTGCTGGTACATCTCAGCGACCGGCCACCCGGCCATCTCCGTGCCGGGCGGCTTCACCACGGACGGCTTGCCGGTGGGCATCCAGATCGTCGGCCGTCACCGCGCAGACTTCGCGGTGCTGCAGCTCGCCCACGCCTTCGAATCAGCGACGGGGCACGCGAAGACGCGGCCGGCGGTGTGTTGATGACCCACTCCCGTCCTTAGCCCGACCGCCAGGGAGGTCCCCCGCCCCGCCGTGTGTCACGCCCGGTCGCTCCGCTGTTGGAGGCGAGTCGGCAGTCCAGCGCGTGGCGAGCGAAGGATGTTGCCCTGGCCTGGCCCACACGGCGCGTTGTGTTTCGCACTGACCTGCGCATCACAACGGCCACCGCCCCATCTCGGCAGAGATCGCGTTACCATCGGCGGAGCCCAGCCCGGCGGTTGGGCCTGAGGAGTGACGCATGGCTGCCCGGCACAGAGTGGTGTTCCTGCTTGATGTCGATAATACCCTGCTCGACAACGACCGTGTCGTGCGCGACCTCATGCTCTTCCTCCAGCAGGAGGTCGGTTCAATACGCCAGCAGCGCTACTGGGCGATCTTCGAAGAGCTTCGCTCCGAACTCGGGTACGCGGATTACCTCGGTGCGCTGCAGCGCTACCGGCTCGAGAATCCCCGCGACACGCACCTCCTCAGCATCTCCTCGTTCCTGGTCAACTATCCGTTCGCCGAGCGCGTCTATCCGGGTGCGCTGGAGCTCATCGAACACCTCCGCCCCCTCGGCCCGACGGTCGTGCTCACGGATGGCGACGTCGTCTTCCAACCCCTGAAAGTCAGCCGCTCAGGACTCTCCGAGGCGGTCGACGGCCGCGTCCTTATTTACATCCATAAGGAGCAGGAGCTCGAAGACCTGGAGGGCCGCTACCCCGCCGACCACTACGTCATGGTCGACGACAAGCTCCGTATCCTGGCGGCGATGAGGGACGTCTGGGGCAAGCGCCTGACGACGGTCTTCCCCCGCCAGGGCCACTACGCGACGGACCCGGAGGTGCTCGCTCACTACCCGCCAGCGGACATCACGGTCGAGGCCATCGGCGACCTCAGCGTCAGCGCTCTGGACGCGCTCGTCACGGCGGCGATGCGGTAGCTCGGGTGAGGTTCACGGATCTACAGAGAATCAAGACGACCGCGGAGCCAGTCCGAACCGCGACGGTCACGGAGCGGGTTGTGTCACACGGCGGCCGAAGGACGGTCGATCCCGTCGCCGGGCATGGTGGCCGCCACCCGCCTGCCCACGCGCGCGGTTCGGAATTGTGCAGGATCGAAGGCTGCAGCCGCAGACAGGGACAGTCATGCCCTGCATGGAAAACCGTGAACCTCAGCCCCGCGATCGCGCCTCGCTGCTGTACGCTTTGGCCAAGGAGTACCCTTCCATGGACCCTCGGCTCATCCCCGTCATCGCCGAGGCCGGCGCAAACCGCGACCGCTTCGCCGCCTTCTGCCGTTCGCTGACCGCGGACGAACTCTCGCGGCCCGTCCCCGAGGCGACCTGGGCGGTGCGTGACTATCTCGCCCACCTCGCCACGATCGACATCTGGGTCGGCGATTGGTTCACGCACCTGGCCGAAGGCCGGCCCTGGCGCCCAAAGGGCGAAGGCGGGGCGCCATTCAGCATCGACACCTGGAACGAAGCCGAGGTCGTCGCGCGGCGCGAACACGACGTGGAACAGCTGCTGACGGAGGCATCCGGCCACCGCGAGCGTCTCTGGGAGACGGTCGAGCGGTTCACCCCCCAAGTGCTGGCCGGGAAGATGGACTTCCACGGCGCGTCGATCACGTTCCTGCGTTACCTGCAGCTCTGGACTGGCCACGACCCCGCCCACACGCGCGACATGGTCCGTGCCCTCCCGGAACGCGCCGCGGAAAGTGACCTCCTGGCCTGGCTGGCGGGGTACGCACACGGGTAGCCGTCGGCCCACTGTGCCGACGGGCGGGCGTGCCATTGCCGGGGGCTCGGGTCTGCGCGCCGGGCATCCAGCGCCCAGCCCGCGACCACAGTGGGTCGCGGCTACCGCGTCAGTTCGCTACTACCGCGTCCACTTCGACTTCGATCAGCATCTCCGCCGTCATCAAGCGGCGCACCTCGACCATCGTCGCGGCCGGCCGGACATCGCCAAAGAACTCGCCATGGGCGCGGCTGAACTCCTCCCAGCGCGAAATGTCGGTCACGAACATGCGCGTGCGCACAACATCAGCGAGCGTTGCGCTGGCCTCGGCGAGGGCCGAAGCGATGATCTCAAAGCAGCGTTTCGCCTGCAGATAAGCGTCGTCGCCTCCGAAGACGGTCCCGTCAGGCAGCGCCGCCGTCGTCCCCGCGACTGCGACGGTGTTGCCCACGCGGACGGCGCGCGAATACCCAACGACTGCCTCCCACGGCCCGCCGGAGGAAATGTTCTGGCGGTCAGACAAGTTTGGCCACCTCTGCGGTGATGTACGCGAGTACCTCGTCGTTGGTGATCATCTCCCGATGGCTGGGTCCGTCGAACGGTTGGTGATGTACGTTGGAGACTGACGCGAAGGTCACATTCGCCTGCCGGACCAGGCCGTCGTCCCTCGAATACACAACCTGGAGCGGCCCGCCAAGATGGTTCAGGATCGCCTCGCCAGTCAGGTCATCCCAGGGATCCAGGGTGACCGTTCGGCCACCGCCGAGTTCCGCGGTGTTGTGTCCCGGCAGCATCCGGCAAG
>JAYUAG010000333.1:0-1636 GCA_043741475.1 Thermoflexaceae bacterium
GCACAGAACTTCGACCCCTCGCTGTGGCAAAACTGGCAGGCACGGACATACTGGACGGGGTAGCTGATTCCTCAGGCGTTCACGCCCGTCACCTCGCACTCGATGCCCGTGACCGTCCAGAGCGGACGGTAGCCACAGCTCTCGGCAACCAGGTGGGAGCGCACGTTCGCTGCGCTGCAGCTGTAATAGGGGACGGCGCCCTGGTCGAGGATCCAGCGGCTGGCGGCGAGCACGACCGGGCGCGCAAGCCCCAGCCCGCGTGCGGCGCGGGCGATGTGTACGCCGATCTGCATGCAGCCGTTGCCATCATCGGCGGCGGAAGCCACGGCCACGGGCACACCCTCTGCGTTCGAGACCACGAAGAACGCGCCGATGCGGTCGAACCCTTCGTCCTCGTCCGACTCGCCCACAGCGTTCTCGAATTCGTTGCTCGCGCGGTGCGCGAGCCCCCAGCTGCGGGGTTCGGCGCTGAGCGCCAGGCCTGGCGGCGGCATGACCGGGACCGGATCTTCGCCGAGCGTGAATGCGTTGGCGACGCTGTGGTAGGCGACCTTCTTCCCGGTACGCTCGACCTCGGCGCCGAGGCTGGCGAGGAAGCCCGCGTTGAAGGCGCTCCAGTGTTTCTTCGGCCGGTTTGCGTTCACCCATTCGAGGTACGGCGCCTGCACGCTCACGACGGTGCCGGCGCCGAAACTCACAACCATCGCGGCGTACTCAGGGTAGAGCACCTTCTCGGGGCGCTGCGCCACGGTGAGGGCGTTCGAGGCGAAGTCCTCGACGCGGCAGCCGAGGTCCGCGGCCTGCACCTGGCGGATGGTCTCGCGGCAGCGATTCCAGAGTTGATGGTCCATCGGCGACCCTCAGTCCCGCGGGAGGCCGAGGCCGCGCGTCGCGATGATGTTGCGCTGCACCTCGCTCGAGCCGCTGTAGATGGTCGGCGAGACGTTCTCCATGTGGTCGTCGGCGAGCTGTCCACCGATGCGGGCGTGGGGCGAACCCGGCAAGAGCGCGCCCGTGTTGCCCTGGAGGTTCACGCCGAAGTTGCTGATGCGCTGGCCGAGCTCGGTGGCGAAGACCTTGATCACGGAGGCCTCGGCGTTCACCTTTCGGCCCGTCTCCTGCATCCAGGCGGTTCGATAGCTGAGCAGGCGGCCCACGTCGTTGGCGATGTAAAGGTCGGCCAGGCGGTGGCGGAGCACGGCGCCGTAGGCCTCGGGCGGGCGGTGTTCGCGCATGTCCGCCGCGAGGTCATCGAGGACACGCTGGTTGGCCGCGATCGAAGCGACGTTCGAACGCTCGAAGTCGAGCAGCGTCATCGCCACGTACCAGCCGTTGTTCTCGTCGCCCACGCGGTTGGCGACGGGCACGTGCACGTCTTCGAAGAAGACCTGGTTGAACTCGTGGTGGCCGGCGAAGTTGACGATCGGCTGCACGCTGATGCCCGGCGACTTCATGTCAACGAGCAGGAAGCTGATGCCCTTGTGCTTGGGCGCCTCCGGGTTGGTGCGCGCGACGAGGAAGCACCAATCGGCGTGGTGCGCGCCCGTCGTCCAGATCTTCTGGCCGTTGATCACGTAGTCGTCGCCGTCGCGGACGGCGCGCGTCTGGAGGCTGGCGAGGTCGCTGCCGGCCCCGG
>JAYUAG010000334.1:0-4120 GCA_043741475.1 Thermoflexaceae bacterium
GGGCATCTTCGGTAGGCCGGTCGATATTGCCGTCTTTGGCTATACCCATGAAGCGATGGTCGAAACTCACGGGGGAGTCCTCCTGGTGAATCCCGGCAAATCCTAGTCTGATTAAACAGCGAGTGAGGCTTGGCACAGTGGCGATCCTGGAGATCCCCGGAAAAAGTCGTGAGGCGCGGATAATCAACCTGGCTGAACTGTGAAGGACTTAGGGTCCGCGGTAGATTCCGTCGAGCACGGTAGCCCGCACGAATGACCAAGTCTCATGCGAACGGTGCTGCTCCCTCCGACCAAACCACTGCGCGTTCTCGGAGCCCGTCGACCTGGCCCGGTGAGTAACCGAGCTCATGGAGGATCGCCGCTGTGTCTCCGCCTCCAAGCGCGCCTGGGCCGCACGCTGCCTCAGTGCGATCGAACTGCACCAACGGACCCCAGCGCAGGTAACTTCCGTAGCGTGGGTGTTCAACAGCCACGACCAGCTCGTTCTCCCGGACGTGGGCGTCGTCCAACCAGAACTCGCCCGGCAACGGTCCAGAGGCAGACACGCACCCCAGGCCGCGGGGCGCGAGCATGAGTTCCCATTCGCTGGCGCTCCTCAGCGCGAAGACCGAGGCCAGTTGGACTGCCAGAAGCTCGTCGTTTTCGCTGCGCGAATCACGCGTCGCGAAGAGGGCGTTGGCCGAGAGGGACTGCTGCCCCGCGACTTCGCAGAAGCGCTGGAAGGCAGGGTCGTCCGGAAGCGAGAGGTAGACCCAGCCTTCTGCCGCCGGGTAAAGCCGGCACGTCGCTGAGAGCCCCAGGAGATCACGGCCGAGCGTTGGGCGTTGCGGCTTGCCCACGTAGTCGAGGAAGTCGTCGGCGTTCGCGTAGGCGTTAGCGCCGAGCATGTCGACAAACACCTCCTGGCCGATCCCGAAACGGCGTTGGGCGAGCAGGGCCAGCAGCGTCGCAGAGGCCACGACCACCGAGGTGTTGGGGTCCGGATTGGCTTCGTTGGCGCGGAAGAGCCGGGTCGCTATGGCGCGCAGCTCGGCGACGTCGTCGCTCGCCCAACGGTGCGCGCCGCCGGCCTGGACCGTCGCGCCACCAATGGCGGCGCCCGGGATCGGGTGGGTCGACGGCCGGTGTGCCCCCGGGCCACGGGGCCCGTACCCGTTCACGGAGACGTGCACAATCGCCGGCCGAAGGCGTTTGCACTGGTCATAGCCGATGCCGAGCCGCTCGGGCACCCCTGGACGATAGTTGTGGATGACAGCGTCACTTCGCGCGATGAGCGACTCCACGATCGCAAGTCCTTCGGCGCTCTTCAGGTCGATGGCAATACTCTGCTTGGATGCATTCGTCTTGGCGGCCATCATGCCGAAGAGACCCATGCCGCGGTACGGGTCGCCGCCGACGGGCTCCACCTTGATCACGCGTGCGCCGAGGTCGGCGAGGAACGAGACGCCGAGGGGCGCCGCGATGATCGTCGCGAATTCAAGGATAGTCGTGCCGGAGAGCGGGCCTCCGGATGTTGCGCGGAGTGAGGTGGCGGGACGCACGGGCGCAGGCTCTGTCCAGAGGCCAGGCAGCGTGTCGTTGTCCTCGCCGGGAAAGCGGCTGGGCGAGCCCGGCACGCCCGACGTTTCGTCCAGCCGGGCTAGCACTCCCAGCATCCGCACTCTGCCCAGTTCGGGGTGGTCCTGTTCGATGACGTGCCCATTGAGGACGAGGTCCGGGTCGTCAAGCGCTTCGGCCGTGGTGCGGAACTCGGTCGCCGCCACGCCGCCGTGCTTCACGAAGTCTTCCATCCAGTCTGCAGCCGGCCGGGACCTGAAATGCACGAGGAGCCGTTCGCGTAGCTCTTCACGGTCATCGGGAGACCATTGCGCCTGCGGCCGTCCATAGCGCGGCTCAGCGAGCGCGTCTTCGAGTCCAGACGCCATCAGGAAGTTGTCGAAGAGGTGCTGCAGCAGGTTGCCGGTTTGCAGCCATCGCCCGTCGGCTGTCGGCAGCGGGTGATAGTTGAGGGTGGGCAGCCTGCCGGCGGTCACCATCGGGTCGTCAGCGAAGCGCTCCGGGTGACGGCGCACGAGTTGCGTCCGGAGCAGGCCGAGAAGGTCGTATGGAAGCATCGCCCGGAGGAGGTCGGTCTCCACCAGCTGGCCACGGTTGCTCGTCTCGCGTTCGTGCAACGCCGCGACGATCCCGGCGACCGCGGCCTGGGCACAGGCGTGATTCCCCACCTGCACGGCCGTGAAGGCGGGGCCATCCCGGTCCGCCACGCCTGCGAAGGCGCGCATCCGCCCCGAGCGAGCGGCGACTATGCGCTCGTCCGCCGGGTAGCCTGCGTACGGGCCCTTGTCGCCAAATCCCGTGATGCGGCAGTAGACGAGGCGGGGATTCGCTTCGGCCAGCACGCTGTAGGCCCAGCCGCTGGCGCTTGCGGCCTGTTTCCCTGCGGTCGTCACCAGTACGTCCGCGGCCGCGGCGAGACGCAGCAACTCCGCGCAGTCTTGCGCGAGCGGCGAGTCCAGCTCGATCGAACGCTTGCCGCGCAGCCAGAGCGGGGCGTGCGGCGTCGCGCGGCCAGGGTCGCCGCCGGGTGGCTCGACCTTCACCACGTCGGCGCCGAAGTCGGCCAGGACCATCGTGGCCATCCCGGCGACCGGGCCAAGGCTGAGGTCCAGCACGCGGATTCCGTCAAGCGGCCTAACCATTGCGAGACTCCTGATGCGCCCCAGTTTCGGGGTGCCAGCTTGTCACATCGTCCCTGTCGATGGCCACTCGTCCTCGCGGTAGCAGCCGTGTTGTGGCAGAAGGTGCCGCGCGCCGACGGGACCGCGCTTCGGAAGGGAACGCTGGCCGTCGGCACTTGCTTCGCCGCGACTTATGAGCTTGTCATGGGTTGGGAGGTGGAGACCGCGCTTGAACTGAGGGTACTGACTGGCCGTAGTCGAACTCGGAGACCAGTTGCCCTGCCGGGTCGTAAAGCAGCGCGTCGTCGTCCTCGCTGTTGTTCCAGACGTTCGCCGCCGTCCACCACAGGTCCGTTGCGGTATCGGCGAACCGGGGCACGGCCGACTGGACCCGCACAGAGCCGCTCAGGACGAAGCCGGAAGGGAAGGAGTAGCGCTGACTGGACGCTCCCTTCTCGCTGACGATGCGCCAGCCGGTCAGGTCCCCGAGCCGGTGACGGTGACGATCTCGGACCGCTTGTTGAGGCCGGTGATGCGCACGGCCCCGGTGCAGTTCCCCGACCCACAGGCGCCCCAGAGGCCTCGCGAGGAGGCGCGCGCTTCAGCTTCGGCGGCCGCGATACGTGCGCGGTAGCGCACGCCTCGAAGTCGAGAAGTTCTGAAGCCCGGACCCAAGTCCATTGGACGATGCAGCCAGGCTGACCATGGTCGCCGTTTTGCACGACAGGGAAGCATCTCGAATACCTGAGGAAGTCCGGCTTACACTTCCGCCGCGGATTGGGGCTGGATTCGCGGTGTCTACTGGTACCCGCCGAAACTTGTCGTCGAGTCGGGCGACGCATGTTCGTCGACGAGCACGTTCACGACCACGGGCTTTTGGGTCCTGGCCGCCAATTCGAGCGCGGTCTTCACCGCGGGTTCCACATCTTCGGACCTCTCCACACGACTGCCGTACCCGCCGAGCGCGACGGCGATGTCCTCGTAGCGCTGGCCCTTGCCCAGGACGCGACCGGGAGTGGTGTCCGGGAATGGCGTCCAGCCACCGTTGTTGTTGATGATGATCACGATCGGCAGATTGTGTCGGACCATCGTGTCGATTTCCTGGACGTTCATGAGGAACGATCCGTCGCCCACGAAGGCGACGATCTGCCGGCCCGGAGCGGCCACGGCAGCCCCCATCGCATGCGGCAGACCCACGCCCATACATCCGTTGGGTCCAGGGTTGAGTCTCGCCCCGGGCACGAAAGCAGGGATCCATTGGCGTTCGAAACCGAGCGTCCCGTGGCCATCCACGGAGATGATGGCGTCGCGCTCGGTTGATGTGACGATCGCGTTTGCAACGCGCAGCGGGTGGATCGGCGAACGGTTGGATTCGGCCAATTCAAGCATCTTCGTGCGACGGGCCTGGTCGTTCTCGCCAAGGGTCGCGAGCCACCCGTGGG
>JAYUAG010000335.1:0-9552 GCA_043741475.1 Thermoflexaceae bacterium
CGTGATCGCTGCCGTGAGCGTCGTCTTGCCATGGTCAACGTGACCGATGGTGCCCACGTTCATGTGCGGCTTGTTCCGTTCAAATTTCGCCTTGGCCATGGCTTACTCCTCGTTTTCGTGGCTTTCCGGTAGGTCAGGCAGCGCCCGCAGATTGCTTGGTGAGCGTCGCCGCGATGTTCTTGGGTACTTCTTCGTAGTGGTCGAACTCCATGCTGTAGCTGGCGCGACCCTGCGAGAGCGAGCGGAGGTCGGTGGAATAGCCGAAGGTTTCGGCGAGAGGCACCATGGCGTTGACGATCTGGGTCTTGGCCATGGTTTCGGTGCCGACGATCGTTCCGCGGCGGCTGTTGATATCGCCGACCACGGAGCCGAAGTAGTCGTCCGGGACACGCACTTCGACCTTCATGATCGGTTCGAGGATGATCGGGCCGGCTCGCCGCGCGGCCTCTTTGGCGCCGATGGAGCCGGCATACTTGAAGGCCATTTCCGATGAGTCCACGGCGTGCATCTGGCCATCGAGGAGAGTGACCTTCACATCGAGCACCGGGTAGCCGGCGAGGATGCCGCCCTGGAGGGCCTCTCGCGCACCAGCCTGGACCGGGGCAACGTATTCCTTATTGATGGAGCCGCCAACGATCTTGTTCTCGAATTGGAACCCGGAACCGCGTTCGAGCGGTTCGACGGAGAGTTCGACCACGGCGTACTGGCCGCGGCCACCGGACTGGCGGACGAATCGCCCTTCGGCGATAGCCTTCTTGGTGAGGGCTTCGCGGTAGCTCACCTGGGGGCGACCGACGTTGGCGGACACTTTATGTTCGCGCAGCATCCGGTCCACGATCACTTCGAGGTGGAGTTCGCCCATGCCCGATATAAGGGTCTGGCCGGTCTCTTCGTTGAAGGTCCAGTGGAAGGTGGGGTCTTCTTCGCTCATCTTGATGAGCGAATCGGCCATGCGGTCCTGGTCGTCCTTGGACTTTGGTTCGAGGGCAACGCGGATGACGGGCTCAGGGAAGACGATGTTCTCGAGGATGATCGGCTTCTCGGCGGAGGCGAGGGTGTCGCCCGTGAAGGTGCGCTTGAGGCCCACCGCTGCCGCGATTCCACCGGCGTAGACGGCGTCCACTTCTTCGCGCTGGTTGGCATGCATCATGAGGACGCGGCCGATGCGCTCGCGTTCGCCCTTCGTGGCGTTGAAGATGTTCTCGCCCGTCTTGAGGACGCCGCTATAGACGCGGAAGTAGGCGAGGCGGCCGACGTAGGGGTCGGTCACGATCTTGAAAGCGATAGCGGCAAGCGGCTCGGAGTCGCTGGCCGTGCGGATGACTTCCTCACCGCTCTTGAGGTCCGTGCCCCTTACGGGCGGGATGTCGACCGGACTTGGCAGATAGTCCACGACCGCATCAAGAAGGAGCTGGATGCCCTTGTTCTTGAGCGCCGAGCCCGTAAGCACCGGCGTCGCGAGGTTGCCGATCGTGACCCGCCGAATCGCCATCTTGAGTTCGTGCGTGTTGACTTCGTGGCCTTCGAGGTAGGAGAGGGCGATCTGGTCGTCGACATTGCCGATGCCTTCGATCATCTTGTCGCGTGCCTCTGCGACCTCGGATTCCATTTCTGCGGGAATGGCCCGTCGCTCAGGCTTGTCCCCCTTGTCGCCGCCGAACCACCACCAGCACATATCCACGAGGTCGATGCAGCCGTCGAAAGCGCCCTCGACGCCTTTGGGGATCTGGATGGGTACGGGGTTCGCGCTGAGGCGGTCCTTCATCATGTCGATCGTGCGCCAGAAGTCGGCGCCCGTGCGGTCCATTTTATTGACGAAGGCGATGCGCGGGACGTTGTATTTATCGGCCTGGCGCCAGACGGTCTCGGATTGAGGCTCGACGCCGGCGACCGCATCGAAACAAACGACACCACCATCGAGCACCCGCAGGCTGCGTTCGACCTCGGCCGTGAAGTCGACGTGGCCGGGGGTATCGATAATGTTGATGGAGTGCTCGTTCCACTCGGCGGTGGTAGCGGCGGAGGTGATAGTGATGCCGCGTTCGCGCTCTTGCTCCATCCAGTCCATGGTGGCGGAGCCTTCGTGGACCTCGCCGATTTTATAAGTCTTGCCAGTATAAAAGAGGATGCGCTCAGTTACGGTGGTCTTACCCGCATCAATGTGGGCGATGATCCCGATGTTCCGGACGCGTTCGATGTCTACCAGGCGAGGCATAAAGTGTGGAGTCCCTTACCAGCGGTAATGGACGAAAGCGCGGTTCGCTTCGGCCATCCGGTGGGTGTCTTCGCGCTTTTTGATAGCGGAGCCAGTGTTGTTGGAGGCATCCATGAGTTCGCTCGAAAGCTTTTCGATCATGGAGCGGCCGCCGCGCGTGCGGGCGGAGGTGAGGATCCAGCGCATCGAGAGGGCGATGCGGCGGTCGGGGCGGATTTCGACGGGCACCTGGTAGGTGGCCCCGCCGACTCGCCGGGGTTTCACTTCGAGGACCGGGGTCGTGTTGCGCACGGCCTGGTTGAAGATGTCGAGCGCGTCCCGATTGCTGTTCGACTGGATGCGGTCGAAGGCGCCATAGACCACCCGTTCGGCCGTGCTCTTCTTGCCATCTTTCATGAGGCGGTTGATGAGCACCTGGACGAGCACGTTGTTGTAACGCGCATCGGGCGGGGTGGGGCGGCGTTCGGGGCGATTGCGTCGTGCCATCGATCAGTCTCTCTGTTTCGAATCCGGTTTCGGGTTAGCGGCGGCGGCCGGTGGTCTGCGCGTTCTTGCGCGTGCCGTATTTGGAACGGCCCTGCTTGCGATTGGTCACGCCGGTGGCATCGAGGGCGCCACGGACGATGTGGTAGCGGACACCGGGAAGATCCTTGACGCGGCCCCCGCGGACAAGGACGACGGAGTGTTCCTGGAGGGTGTGGCCTTCGCCGGGGATATAGGCCGTGACTTCGATGCCGTTCGTGAGGCGCACGCGGGCGACTTTGCGGAGGGCCGAGTTCGGCTTCTTGGGGGTCTGCGTGCGGACCTGGGTGCAGACGCCGCGCTTTTGGGGTGAGCCGCGGCCGGTCGCCCTGGTCATGCGGTTGGTGTGGGAGTTGAAGGAGAAGAGGAGCGCGGGAGCGCCCGATTTCTTCGACTTCGGCTTCCTGCCTTTGCGGACCAGCTGGTTGATGGTCGGCATTCTGCTTCCCCTGTTTGCATTGTGCGGGCGCGGCCACCGCCACCCGTTCTACGGGGTGCGTGGCCAGGCGCCAGCGGCGTGGTTCTGGGCACAAAAACAGGCCGAAAAGCCTGTTCGTGAACAGCGCTCCCACAAGGGAGCCGTCTTCATGGACGCAGCTTCACGGCCTGCCGGTATCGACGGGCCTTCAAACGTAAGCGACCGAAGGATGAGGGTATCACGGCGCGGCGAAAGATCAAACAGCCCTGTGCGATGCTCCGCGTTCTTCCAGGCGGCCTGGTGGGGCCACGACTGGACCGCGGCCCTGGTGCTCCTTCCGAACCGCGCGCGTAAGCAAGCGGGCTGCGTTCACCATCCCAGGAGTTGGCCGGTTAGCGCCTCTCTCCGCTGGTGGATGCTTCTTGCGTTGACTGACCACCGCGAATCGGGTTGAGGCCAGCCAGTGCGTCATGCCCGACTGGCCGAGCGATCCGGGGGCTCGCTTGAGTTCCTCCCGCTCTATTCGCCTTCAAAGCGCGTGATCGCGCCCGCCGCAACAACGAAGCGCCCGGTGGCGCGCGTCATCACCTCGCGCACGCGGTCCGGTTCGGCCGTTGTGACGAAGACTTGCTGGAAGGAATCGACGAATTCGAGCACGCCCCGCCGGCGACGCGTGTCGAGCTCGCTGAGCACGTCATCGAGCAGTACGACGGGGTCATCGCCGAGGGCGCGGCGCAGATAGCTGGCCTCGGCGATGCGGAGCGCGAGGGCGGCGGTGCGCTGCTGGGCGCGCGAGGCGAAGGAGTCGGAGGGCAGGCTGTTGATTTCGATCGTGACGTCGTCGCGGTGCGGACCGCAGAGGGTGGCGCCCGCCTGCACCTCACGAGCCCGCAGGTTGGCGAGGGCGCGGAGCATACGCTCGGTCCATTCCGTTTCTTCTATGGGGCAGTCGATTTCGTCCAGCCCGCCGATTGCAGGGCGGTAGGTGAGCTGGAGCGACTCCTGGCCATCGCTCAGCCGTTCCATATGGAAGGTGGACTGAGCGGTCAGGTGGCCGAGCGCTTCCGCCCTCGCCTGCATGATGATGCCCCCGGCGTGGGCGAGCTCCTGGTCCCAGAAATTGAGTTCGGACGGGTTCGCCTGGCGCTCCTTCACCTGCTTGAGGAGACTGTTGCGCTGCTGGACGACCTGCTGGTAGCGCTGCATCGCCCGCAGATAGCCGCGGTCGACCTGGGAGATCATCATGTCCAGGTAGCGACGGCGCAGGAGCGGCGGACCGGAGACGATCTCGATATCGAGCGTCGTGAAGAGCACGGCCGCAAGCTGACCGACCGCTTCCGAGGCGCGGCGTGGCACGCCGTTGACGCGTACGCGCTTACCCGCGCGGTGCTGAGGGTCGGTCGTGCGCCCGACGATCGCGAGTTCGAGGTGGAGGCTGCCGGCGGAGCGCTCGACCTGTGCTTCGAGCCGGGCGACGGGAAGGTCAGCGCCAAGGATTTCGCGGCGGACGAGATCCGCGTCGGAGCTGGCGCGGCTGGAGCGGAGGGTGGAGAGGAGATAGAGCGATTCGAGGAGGTTGCTCTTGCCCTGGGCGTTGTCGCCGATGAACAGGTTGAGGCCGCGGTCCAGCTTGAGGCTCACCTGGCCGTAATTTCGGAAGTTCGAGAGGTGGAGGTCGAACACGTACATCGGCGGAGGGCCATTATAGCGAGCTTTGTTAGCGGGTAACTCATTTTTTTCCGCGAAGTGAACCGACGCGGGCCATTGGGCGTTGGTCATTGGCTATTGGCCTTCGCCCGCTGGGGGCGGGGACGCGGCGCGCGCTTCTGCTTCCGCAGGGCGGTCGAGGGGTGCACCAGCCGCCTGGAGGTGCTGCTCTCGTTCCTCGCCATCCTCGAAATGCTCAAGCTGGGTGAACGCGACGCCCGGCCGGACGCCACCGGGGCGACATCGAGGTGGTGGCGATCCCTGTCGCCGCCTGAACCGGCGGGCGTCGCGCGGGAGGCCGCGTCAGCAGCGCTACGAGTTGCCCGAGGCGGTCGAGGTCTTGCCGTTCAGCGTCCAGACGAGGCGGATGCTGCGCCCGCCGCTGACGACGGGGTCGGAATTTTCTTAGCCGGCCATGGCGCCCGCGTAAGGACAGAACCGGTACCACTGCCAATCGGTGAGCCCGGCGAGCGCAAGGGCGAAGGTCGCGCCAACGGCGGCGAGGCCAAGTCCGGTCACCACCCAGTCAGCGGTCGAAGCGCTGGCGCTCGCGCAGCGGATGTCGCGCAAGGCTGCCTGTCGTCCGGCCGTCAGCCCGCAGACGCCGATGGATGGCGTGACGCTATCGGCCTTGAGCAACGCCCGCAGGAGAGGCCGATCGTCGGCCTGGTAGGATACGGCGGCGCGGTCGGCATCCGCTTCGCGGGAAGCTTTGTACCATCGCGCGAGGGATCGGGTTGCATGCAGGCCGAGCGAGCTGAGGGCGAGTCCTACCAGCCAGCAACGCAGCGGGTCATACCGCCGGGCATGGTGGCGCTCATGAAGCAGGACGGCCTCGACCTCTTCAGGCTGAAGGTCGACCAGCAGGCCGGCCCCGAGATAGACGCGAGGCCGCAGCAGTCCGGCGGTGAACGCCACTCGCTCGGCGACGATGGAGACGGGCTGCACGCCACCGGCGAGCGGCCGAGTGCAGGCGGTGGCGCCCTGGAGCTCCGCCCGCAATCGCCGCATAGCCACGAGGTCGGATGCCGCGCGGATCGCGAACCGGCCGATCACCCACCCGCCCCAGAGCGTCACGACGAGACCGGCCGCAAGGCCAGCCCATCCGAGAGGTCCACGCTGCGCACCCAGTTGGCATGCTTGGAGGATCCGGTCGACCGGATGCGCGCGATCCGGCCTGTACGTTAGGACCAGCCAGACGGGGACTAACAGGCTCAGGAAGGCGACGGTGACCGCGAGCCCCGCGGTCGCCTCGATCGCGCGCTCCTTCAGCGCGGGCCGCACGAGGATTCCCCCGCCGCTCGACTCGCTCGTCCTTTCCCTCATGGCCCTGGCTCCTCGGCGAGGAGCATCGCCACAAGCGCCCGCTGTTCCGGCGACAAAGCGTCGACGAAACCGCTAAGAGCGGGTGTTCCGAAGTTAGCGAGCGTCTGGCTCGCGGCACGGTGCGCGAGGTCGCGCGCGATCTCGTCAGACGGGCGCATGGCGTAGAGGTGGGCGCGGCCTTCCTGGCGGCGGTCGAGGTAGCCCTTTTGCCAGAGCCTGCTGAGGATGGTCATCACCGTCGTGTAGGCGAGTGTGCGGTGCGTTGCCGACAGGCGCGTGTGGACCTCATGGACCGAGAGCTCGGAAGAGTCCCGGAGGATTTCGAAGACACGACGCTCCAGGTCCGGGAGCCTGGCGGAAGGGTCGGACGAAGCGGTCATAGCACCACCGTGAATGCCTGGAAGTAGCGGAAGATGCCGATCAGCGCCCCTGTGAAGATGAGGATGCCCATCCCCACCATCACTCCGCCGGAGAGGCGGGACACGGCGGTGTAGTGGCGCTGGAGGAATCCTCGAACGGCGCCCAGCCGTTCGAAGGCAAGCGCGGCGCCGAAATGGGGCACAGACATCCCGAGCGCGAACGCCGCCAACAGCCCGACGCCCAACCAGAAGTCGCCGAAGACAACCACGCTCGTCAGTATCGCACCAAGCACGGGCCCGATGCAGGGTGTCCAGGCCAACGAATAGGTCGCGCCCACGATGAACGAGCGGGCGTACCCCGGAGAACCTTCCGTGGCCATGCGGAACTCGAACGAGCGGTCCAGCCCGGGGATGCGGACAAGGCCCATCTGCACGAGGCCGAAGGCGATCACGACGCTGCCGCCAACCTTCCAGAGCAGGCCGCGCACGTCAACTAGCGCATAACCTGCGAGGCTCAGCCCTGCGCCGATGGCGATGAAAACGAGCGAGAAGCCGAGCGTATAGAGCGTCGCATGAGCGAGTCGGGCGCGGCGGGACGAAGACCCGACCTCGACGCCCGCGAGGTGGGCGAGGAAGGCCGGGGTCATGGCGAGGCAGCAGGGCGAGAGGCTGTTCACTGCCCCGGCCGCGAAGGCGAACGTGAGGCCCGGCGCGGCCCGGTCGAAGCCCAGGAGCCAATCCATCAGCGGCACTTCCCCGGGTCATGGTCGCCCCGCGCTATGCCCTCGACGATGCACCGTGCGACTTCGCCGCGGAGGAGCCCGATGCGGTGATCGCGGACGACGCCGTCGCCGTCGAGAAAGAACGTCTCCGGCAGGCCGGTGAGCTTGTAGCTGCCGGTGACTTCGCCGTCGCGGTCGAGCGGCACGGGGTAGTTCATGCCGAACGACGCGGCGAACTGCTGCACGGTGTCGGGCGATTCGTAGTAGTCCACGCCGATGATCTGGACGGCGCTCCCCCATTCTTGCTGCAGGGCGATGAGGTCCGGGATCTCCTTTTTGCAAGGGACGCACCAGGTGGCCCAGAAGTTGACGAGCACGGTACGCCCGTGGAAGTCCTCCAGCTGGATGAGCTTCCCATCCGGGTCGACGAGGCGGAAGCCCGGCGCACTCTTGCCGAGCGCGGGCGCGCCGCCGCCCGATGGTCCGAGCTTGATCGGGGAGAATGTCCCTGGGCTCGTCTGGTCCTGCACGAACGCGACGGCTGGCGACGAATCGTCGCCGCCTGCCTGCCAGCGTTGGACGAACAGGATTGCTGCGACGACGGCGCCGATGGCGGCGAGCGTGATCGCCAGGTCTCCCCAGCGACCGCGCGCAGGCCGCCGGGCGCGGACGATCGCCGCCTGGGCGGGCGTCTCCGCGTCCCCGTCCTCGTCCTCAGCCGGGTCGAAGTCTGGAGACACGTTAGCCTCCGCCCCAGGTTGCGCCGCCGTCCCGGCTGCGGAAGACGTGGCCGGCGCGATCATCGCGCACGAGGACAACGATGACATCGGCAGGGTCGTTGGGGTTGGCGGCGCTCACCATCGCCTGGCCGCCGCCTTCAGGCGTCCGCTCGGTCCAGGTGACGCCGCCGTCGCGCGACGAGAAGAAGCCGCTCTCCGTCCCGGCGTAGACGACATTGCCGTCGGTTGCGCTGGCGGCGACGGTGAGGACGGCGCCGCGGAGAGTCCCGGTCTTGCGGAAGGTCGCGCCGGCATCGTCGCTACGGAGCACACCGCCGCCCACGCTGGCGACGAAGACCACGCCGCCGGCCGAAGCGCTCACCTGGATCACATCCGTGGGGAAGGGCTGCGTGTTCGCCTTCGTCCAGTTGGACCCGGCGTCGTCACTCCGGTAGAGACCGAAGCCGACGACGTTGGCGTACAGCCGGCCGCCCTGATCGGGGGCGACGGCCATGCCGTGGAGGTCCAATCCGGGCAGATTCGGCCGCATCGACTTCCAGGTCTTGCCACCGTCGGTGCTCTTGAAGAAGGTGCTGTGACCAGCCGCGAAGACGGTCTGGGGGTCCCCGCCGGAGATGCCCATACCCATCGCATCGTCGTTAGGAGCCGTGAGCGACGTCTGCGCCCACGTCCGCCCACCGTCCGTGCTCCGGAGGACTCCGCCGTGGTGCCCATACAGGATCGTCGCGCCACCCTCCGCGGGGCTGATCGCCATCGAATGGAAGTCGTTCGTCTTTATCTGCGACAGTTCAGACGCCGTCCCGGCGGCGGTATGCGCCGTCCCCGTGCCGTCGTTTCGGAGCGCGATGGTCAGGACGACGGCCGCGATGGCGGCAACGGCGACGCCGGCTGCCGCCCACAGCGCCCAACGCTGCGGCGGTTTCGAGGCGCGAGCCTTCGCCCCGCCGGGCCTTCGTCGCGCCTGGATCTTAGTCACGCCCCGAATTTCGAGCGTGCAGACGTGGCAGCAGGCGCAGCACTGGCGGAAGCGTTATCGCCCCGCGCCAGCTCCTCTTCGAGAACGCGTTCCTCGGCTCGAAGCGCTGCAAGCCGGGTCCGCGTCGTTTCGATTGACTCCGCCGTCGCCGGTTGGTCCTTGCCGCCCATGCCCCGCTTCATCGCGACCATCATCCAGACCATCGACAACGGACATGCGGCGAGGAGAAGGATCGGGAGGAGGCCGATGGCCGCCCCTGGTGCGACGAAAAGCACTCCTGCTGCGACGGCGCCAAGCGCCACGAGCACCTTCCAGTTGAAACACATACCCCACATCGACTTCATGGTGGAGCCTCCTCAAAATACTACCGGTATCGTAGTAGAACGACACAATGACCGTCAATCGGGGAGCCCCCGCCGGTGTGGAGAACTTTACTTGCGACTCACCAGGACGACCTCCAGGTCGGCGGACCCCGTTGACCGAATTCACTACAACGCCTGTAGTATGTGCCATGTTCTCCTCTCGACGGTTCCGGACTCCGCCCCCGAGCATCTCGCTCATCGTGGC